>JASHPA010000017.1 GCA_030038365.1 Nitrososphaerales archaeon | reverse complement strand
AAGGTCGCTCCTGAACAACCCGGTCATGTTCATCACCGAGCTGACCTTCTTCATAGTGGCCGCCATGGCCGCCTACCCGCAGGGGTTCTCAGGGGTCGCCTCGGCCGGCGAGAGGACCTTCTACGTGGAGGTCGCCGCGATACTGCTCATCACCGTCTGGTTCAGCACCCTCTCCGATGCGCTGGCAGAGCAGCAGGCGGAGAACACCGCCGGCAGCCTCAGGAAGCTCAAGACCGACGTAATGACCAAGAAGATACTGAGGGAGGGCTTCTCGACCAAGGTCGTCCCGACCCCTTCAGACCAGATGCGTAAGGGAGACCTCGCCCTGCTCGAGAGAGGCGACATCGTGCCGGCGGACTCGGAGGTGATCGAGGGGATAGCGATGGTCGACGAGTCCCTCCTCACCGGCGAGTCTACGCCGGTCAGGAAGGCGCCGGGTGACGCGCTCATAGGCGGCTCGAAGGTCGTCAGTGACACGCTGACGGCGAAGATCACCGTCAATACCGAAGAGAGCTACATCAGCCAGATGATCAAGATGGTCGAGTCGTCGAAGAGGCCGAAGACCCCGAACGAGCAGGCGGTGACGACAGTCCTGATAGGGCTGACCGCGATCTTCACGGTGATCATCCTGTCGCTCCTTGGCCTGTCCGTGACCCTGGGCCTGGGCGCGGACCTCTCCGTCCTGATAGCCCTCTACGTCTGCCTCCTTCCCACGACGATCGGAGCGCTGCTCCCTGCGATCGGCCTCTCCGGCATTTCCCGGCTCTACCAGAGCCGGGTCGTAGCCAAGTCAGGGAGGGCTGTCGAGACAGCGGGCGACGCCGACGTGGTCCTGCTCGACAAGACAGGCACGATCACCGTCGGCAACAGGACCGCGACGGAGTTCATCCCGTTCGATGGCTACACCGAGAGGGACGTAGGCGAGGCTGCCTTCCTCTCCTCATGGTATGACGATACCCCTGAAGGCAGGAGCATCATCAGGCTGGCCTACGAGAAGGGCTTCGTCCCCAGGAGCCTGAACTCTCTGGCCCTCTCGCAGGTCTTCGAGTTCTCAGCTGTCACCAGGACGAGCGGCGTGAAGATCTCGAGGGCCACCGAGTTCCTGCTGCCCAAGAGCAGCCGGGGGAGGATACGGAGGAAGTTCTCGAGCGAGAGGTCGAACACCGACGACGAGAGCGGTCCCGAGCTGGAGGTCATCAAGGGCGCCCCGGACTCGATAAAGAAGTCCGCCGCGTCCCTCCCGCCAAACTTCGACCCGGCCGTCGACGCCATCGCCGCCATGGGCGAGACACCCATGGCGATCTCACAGAACGGGGAACCGATAGGTCTCATCAGGCTCAAGGACGTCCTGAAGCCTGGTGTCAAGGAGAAGATAGACGGTGTGAAGGCCATGGGCATCCGTCCGGTCATGATCACGGGCGACCAGCCTCTCACGGCGAAAAGCATCGCGGCGGAGGTGGGCATAGACGAGTATGTCCCGCGCGCCAAGCCCGAGGACAAGTTCGGCATAGTCCAGAAAGAGCGGGCGCAGTCGAGGATAGTCGCGATGATAGGCGACGGCACCAACGACGCGCCGGCGCTGGCCGCGGCAGACGTAGGACTCGCCATGAACTCTGGCACAGAGGCAGCCAAGGAGGCCGCAAACATGGTCGACCTAGAGTCGAACCCTGCCAAGATAATCGAGGTCATCGTCCTCGGGAAGCAGCTGCTCATGACCCGGGGCGCCGTCACCGCCTTCAGCATCGCGAACGACGTCGCCAAGTACTTCGCGATAATGCCCGTCGTCTTCGCCGCGACGATCCCCCAGCTCGAGGAACTGAACATACTGCATCTCGGGCTCCACAGCGCCGTGCTGTCCGCCCTGATCTTCAACGCCGTTATCATCCCGCTGCTCATCCCGCTGGCGATGCGCGGGGTCAGGTTCAGGCCGGCGAGCACGATGACGCTCTTCCTCAGGAACGCCCTGATCTACGGTGCGGGAGGGGTCATAGTCCCCTTCATCGGGATCAAGCTAATCGACGTACTGATAGGACTGCTCTAGTGAGAAAAATTGGAAACGAACCCAGAGAACAAGAAACAGGCGCACTATCGTCCGATAGTCGGGATAGCGGTGGTGTCCCTGCTGATGGGCGGGCTCTTCTTCCCGCTGCTCGTCACGGCCGTGGGACAGCTGCTGTTCCCGTCACAAGCTAATGGAAGCCTCGTCAAGCTAGACGGCAAGGTCGTGGGCTCGGAATATATCGCGCAGGGCTTCCCGAACGCGTCCGTCTTCTTCCAGCCCAGGAATTCATCGGCCTCGGGAGTCGACCCTGACATCACCGTGCAGGATGCCATGTCGCAGATACCCACGATCGCCAACGCCACGAGCATACCATCCTCCGCACTCGTACGGCTCGTCGACAGCAACACGGACCAGCAGGGGAAGTTCGTGGGCCTCCAGTACGTGAACGTGCTCTCCCTCAACATCCAGCTCATCGAAGACTATCCTTCGGTCTATGCGTCCTACGGCTGAGCCCGCTCTACGACACATTTTGAGATTAAATAACGCCTGAACCAAAGTCAGGCGAAGGAAGATGGAAGAAAAACCCATTGTGCCGTCGGTCCCTTTCAAGGCCTGCCCCATCCAGACCAGCCTCGGGCTGCTGGGGAAGAAGTGGACCATGCTTATACTGCGGGACATCGGCTTCATGAAGGTCGACCGCTTCAATCGCATGCTGCGCGTCACCCCGGGCCTCACTCCACGCGTCCTCTCGCTCAGGCTCAAGGAGCTGGAGAAGGGCGGATACATCAGCTCCTCCGAGGTGCGTTCGGACCCGCCCATGGTCAGGTGGTCCCTGACGAAGAAGGGCGAGGACGCGCTCCCGATCCTCATGAGCCTGATAGAGTTCGGCTCCAAATGGTACCCGGAAGAGGTCTTCGCGGACAAGCGCCCCCGCACGGTGACCGAGCTCTTCCCGAGCATGCCACACGGTCGTTAGCGATGGCCGCTCCCCTCGTCGACGCCTCGGACCTCACCAAAGACTACGGTCGGGTCCGCGCGCTCGCCGGACTCACGCTGCGCGTCATACCCGGGGAGATCTACGGCCTTCTCGGTCCCAACGGCGCCGGAAAGACCACCACGCTGCGCATCCTGAGCGGGCTCGATACGCCGACCACAGGTACCGTCAGGGTCGTGGGCTTCGACCCAGTCACCCAGCCCGTCGAGGTGAAGAGGAGGATAGGCTACGTCGCGGAAAGCGCCATCCTCTACGAGTCGCTGACACCGAGGGAGTACTTCGAGTTCGTCGCGTCGACACGTAAGCTCGACGAGAAGGTCGTCAAACGCGCCGCGACCCTCGCAGACGCGTTCGACCTCGGCTCGCACTACGACGTCCCCATCGGCGCGCTCTCGCTGGGCACGAAACAGAAGATCTCGCTGATCGCGGCGTTCCTGCATTCCCCTCCGCTCCTGCTCCTCGACGAGCCGCTGAACGGGCTCGATGCCAAGAGCGGAAGGATACTCAAGGAGCTGGTGCTGCTTCACACGGAGAACGGTGGCAGCGTCGTATTCTCGACCCACATCATGGAGGTGGCCGAGACGATGTGCACCCGGATAGGGATCCTCAACGCGGGGCGCATAGCCGCAGAGGGAACCATGGGGGAGCTCAGGAGCCTCTCGGGGCGCAAGGACTCCTCCCTTGAGGAGCTCTTCCTCCAGCTCACCGACGAGGAGGAGGACACGGCGGCGACGATAGGCCGGCTCAGGGAGGACGCCCGTCGTGGACCTTGAGGCGCTCCTCTACGGGTCGATGCCGGCCTCCGGCTACGCCACCGGTGACTCGGGGTCGCGCGAGATCGTCCAGAGGGTCGCGACGCGGTCTGACCGCTGGCCCTCGATGGCCCTCCCCGCCGTCTTAGCGATGTTCGTGCTCGGACTGAAACATGGACGCGCGCCACGAACGGCCGACGGCCATACCCCGGGGATCGATGCCGCTTGAGCGGGCGCAGGGCCCGGAAGAAGCGGTCCAGGAGGGACCTGTATCTCGTCGCAGTCCTGGTCGCCGCCGTCGTCATCGCGGGAACCGCCGCGCTCCTCTATCACCCGCAGCCTGGAACGCCGGGCTCGAGCTCGGGTGCGGTCAAGCCGATGATCCTCTACATCAACCAGGGGAACGGAGCCGTCAACGGGACCAACTTCCAGTCCATGCTCTCCTTCGCGTCCTCGCATGGTTTCAACACCATCTTCTTCCAGGTGTACCGAGAGGGTGTATTGCTCTTCAACACTGCCCAGCTCTCCACCTTCGTAGCGCAGAGCCATGCCGCAGGGATGAAGGTCTTCTTCGCGCTCTACATCACGAACGCCTCGCAGACCATCCCCACCTCGATATACCCGCTCCACGAAGATGGCATAAACCTCGACATGTCGACGCTCCCGCTCGCCAATCAGTCTACCCTCCTCTCGACCCTCCAGTCGGGCTACAACGGTACGACGGCCATGACGACCACCGACCTCACCCTGCCACTTCACCCGGACATACTCGTCCTCGAGACGTACACGTCCGACATCCAGGACTACTCGCAGTACCTCCAGCCGGGTATCGTCGGCAGCGTCGGCGCGTTCGCGACGACGAGCTATGCCAACTATCAGCAGGAGTACCAGTACGTCCTGGCCCACACCGACGGCGTGATGGTATTCGACTATGCGGGGCTTATGAAGAGCGGATACTGACTCAGCCGAAGACAGCAAGGACGGCGTCGTCCGCGAGGGCGACCGTGTACCCCGCGATTCCCCGGATGCCCCTGGCGATCAGCGAGACCGCGAGTGGCTCTGCGCTCGTCTTCTTCAGGGAGCCCAGGTATATCGCCTCGTACGTCTTTCGCACCTCGTCCATCCTGTCTATCACGGTGCTCGCGAGCCGGAGGTCCTTCTTCATGAAGGCCTCGAACGCCGCCTCCTGCATCTCCGACGTCGTCCATGCGATCGACTGTATCTGCTCGAGTGTGCCCGCGTCAGGGCGCTTCTCGATCTCCCGGACGTGCTCGGCGACCCTCATCGCGTAGTAGGCTATCCTGCCGAGGTCCTTGATGGCGAGCGTCTTCACGATGACGTCCCCTACGTCGTATATCTTCATCTCGTCCCGAAGCTTCCTGTTCCTGATGCCCTGGATTGCGAGACGCATGAGCAGCCTGTAGAGCCGCGTCGACTGGTAACCCCTCTCGTAGGCGTCCTGGGCGAGCATCCTGTCCCCGGACATCAGCGCCTTGACCGAGTCCTCCAGGACGGCCAGCGACGTGGCCGAGAACCTTCCCATCGACTTGCCGAGGTCGAACTTCAGAGGGTCGACCAGGTTCTGCAGGACCACCTTCTCGGAGTACTCCTCCGAAATCTCGACGCCGACAAGGTTGTCAACCGACTCCCTGATCCACTTCTTCTGCTCGGGAAGTATGGGGTTGTCCGCGATGACCTCGGTGATGTCGTGGCCCTGTATGTAGGAGGCCGTCACGCTCAGTTCCAGCATCTTCTTGTCGAGCGAGCCGTCCAGGTAGAGGGGTCTGGACTGCTGGACGGCGCGTCCTCCGACCGGGCTGATGACCACGTCGCGGTCCTCGAGCTCCATATAGACGAGCCCTCCCTTCTCGAGCCCGAGCTGGGCCACCCACTCCTTGGGGATGGTGACGATGAAGGTCCCGGCCGCGGTAGTCTGTAACTTCCGGATGTCCATCGTTCGGCCGCAACTTACCTTGCTTACTTTAACGTTTCGAAAAATATGTAATGTATGTATATCATGTGTTACTTACGTTTATAGTCGAGGAATTACATACTCCTTTTATAGACGTCGGCGGGAGTCGTCAGGAGATTTACCATGGAATCGCCCAAGTCAGAGGTACCGAAACCTACGAACGGCGTCGAGATTCTCCCTCCGGTGACCGGCGAGTTCGCCAGCATCCTGACGCCGGAGGCCCTGAAGTTCCTCAAGACGCTCCACACCGAATTCTCAGACACGCGGAAGATGCTCCTCGCAAGGCGTGCGGAGAGGCAGAAGGAGTTCGACGCGGGCAAGCTGCCGGACTTTCCGATGGGACACGACACGCTGTCGAAGATCGGGTTCACCGTCACCCCAGTCCCCCGAGACCTCAGGGACAGGAGGGTCGAGATCACCGGCCCCGCCGGAGACCGCAAGATGGTCATCAACGCCCTCAACTCTGGAGCCAACGTCTACATGGCAGACTTCGAGGACTCGCTCTCGCCTACCTGGGAGCAGGTGATCCAGGGCCAGATCAACGTAAGGGATGCGGTCGACGGCACGATAAAGTTCCAGTCTCCCGAGGGCAAGGAGTACACCCTCAACGAGAAGACGGCGACGCTCATCATAAGACCCAGGGGTCTCCACCTGAACGAGGACCACGTCCTCATCAACGGAGAGCCGATCTCGGCCTCCCTGTTCGACTTTGGGCTCTACGTGTTCCACAATGGGAGAAAGCTTCGCGAAAAGGTATCGAATCCCTACTTCTACATCCCCAAGATGGAGAGCGCGATGGAGGCAAGGTTCTGGAACCGGCTCTGCACGAGCGCCGAGGAGTACATGGTCTTGCCGAAGGAGTCCATCAAGGTCACCGCTCTGATAGAGACGCTCCCTGCGGCCTTCGAGATGGACGAGATCCTCTACTCCTTGAGGGACCACATCGTGGGTCTCAATTGCGGCAGGTGGGACTACATCTTCAGCTACATCAAGAAGCTCAGGAGCCACCCGCAGTACGTGCTCCCTGACAGGTCAGAGGTCACCATGGACAAGGCGTTCCTCGCGGCTTACGTCAACGAGCTGATCAAGACCTGCCACAGACGAGGCGCATACGCGATCGGAGGGATGTCCGCCTACATCCCGGTCAGGAGTGATGAGAAGGCTAACGAGGTCGCGTTCCAGAAGGTAAGGGCCGACAAGGAAAGGGAGGTGAAACTGGGCCACGATGGCACTTGGGTCGCCCACCCTGGCCTCGTCCCGCTCGCGAAGGAGATCTTCGACGCGGGCATGAAGGGCAACAACCAGCTCTCCGTCAAGCGTGAGGACGTACACACCTCCAAGGAAGACCTGCTGAAGGTGCCCGAGGGACACGTCACGGAGACCGGCGTCAGGTCGAACATCAGCGTCGGCATGCAGTACCTCGAGTCCTGGCTCGGAGGCAGGGGATGCGTCCCGATAAACAACCTGATGGAGGACGCGGCCACGGCGGAGATAGCGCGCTCCCAGCTCTGGCAGTGGGCGAAATACGGCTCCAGGCTCTCCGACGGGAAGGCGGTGACCCATGCGATGCTCAAGTCCCTGATATCCGAGGAGGTGGCGAGGCTGTCGGCGCAGACCACCGCGGAGGACCACAAGAAGCGCATCGCCGAGGCGGGTAAGCTCTTCGAGTCCCTCGTCACCTCGGAGCAGTTCACCGAGTTCCTGACGATACCGGCCTACAACGAACTCATCGCAAGGGAGGGTCCTCAATGATAGCCGAAGAGGTATCCGAAGTCGAGTACGACTGGCAGCAGAGCAGATGGAACGGTATCCTGCGGCCCTACTCCGCCAAGGACGTCGTCAGGCTCCGCGGCTCCCTGAGGATAGAGCACACGCTCGCCCGCCTGGGCGCGGAGAAGCTCTGGAGGGACCTTCACTCTTCCCCCGTCGTATCGACGCTCGGGGCTCTTACCGGGAATCAGGCCGTGCAGGCGGTCCAGGCCGGGCTCAGAGCGATCTACGTGAGCGGGTGGCAGGTCGCGGCCGATGCGAACGTTGCCGGGCAGACCTACCCTGACCAGAGCCTCTACCCGTACGACTCGGTCCCGACCCTCGTCAGGCGCATCAACAACGCGCTGGAGCGCGCGGACCAGATCGACCGCTCCAACGGCAAGAGCGACACGGACTGGTTCGTCCCGATAGTCGCTGACGGCGAGGCCGGCTTCGGCGGCCCTCTCAACGTCTTCGAGCTGACCAAGGCGATGATAGAGGCCGGCGTCGCCTGCGTCCACTTTGAAGACCAGCTCGCCTCCGAGAAGAAGTGCGGACACCTGGGAGGAAAGGTGCTCGTCCCGACGTCACAATTCATACGGACCCTGGTCGCGGCGAGGTTCGCGGCCGACATGATGGGGACCCCCACGCTCGTGATGGCGCGGACCGACTCCGAAGCGGCCAACATGGTGACGAGCGACGTCGACCCGAGGGACCAGCCGTTCCTCACGGGCGAGCGGACCTCCGAGGGCTTCTACAAGACAAAACCCGGGCTCGAAGCGGCGGTAGCCCGCGGGCTGGCGTACGCGCCGTACTCTGACATGCTCTGGTTCGAGACGGCGTCGCCCAACGTCCCTGAGGCCAGGGAGTTCGCCAAGAAGATTCACGCATCCTTCCCCGGAAAGATCCTCGCCTACAACTGCTCTCCATCTTTCAACTGGGAGAAGAACCTGAGCAAGGAATCGCTGAGGTCATTCCGCGACGAGCTGGCTTCTATGGGCTACAGGTTCCAGTTCATCACGCTCGCGGGTTTCCACGCCCTGAACCACTCGATGTTCAGGCTGGCCAGGGACTACGCCAGGGAGGGCATGGCGGCCTACGTGAAGGTTCAGCGAGAGGAGTTCCAGGACGAGCAGGAAGGCTACACCGCGGTCAAGCACCAGTCGTTCGTCGGGACCGCATACTTCGACCAGGTCGCCACGGTCATCAGCGCTGGCTCAGCGTCCACGCTCGCCATGAAGGGCTCGACCGAGGAGGCGCAGTTCAAGGAAGGATTGCCTGCGGTCGACACGAAGAGCAAGTAGAGAAGCTACGTCAGCCCACAACGCATAACAGCAGCGAGGGACCCGCAATCGCGTACCCGCCCGTCCCCCGCGCCACAAGTTCGTCGGCGAGAGCCGCCGCGGCACTGCCCACAAGCGCGAGTCGCTCTGCGTTCCGTTGGCCACGGCGCAGACCGAGTCCGGAGACAGGGATAAGCTGCGGTCCGTCTGGCCGCCCGTGAGAGAAGAGCAAAGTGCTGGGTCCTCGGCCTCGCGGCGGTAATGGCGCCTTGATGTTCCTAGACTGGCGCTCGTCGAGGAGCCTATAGGAAGACCACAAGGAAAGCGACCAGGCCAACGACCAGCTGCAGCACTATGGCTCGCCTGATAGGCAGACCCGCCCTCCTCACCATCAACAGCGCAAGGATGTTGGCGAACGAGCTGATGGGATCTACATTGCCTGCGAGCCCCGCCTCCACGGCGATCGTCGTGGCGGCATGCGCGGAGATCGCCGTCAGACCTATCACGAGCTGTGTGGCAGGGACGTTGCTTATCGCTGAGGAGACGACCAGGAAGAAGGCAGCGGAGAACGGCTGCTCCCCCGACGCGGCTTGTGCCGCGTACGTCGCGGCGACAGGCTCGATGGCCAAGGCTACCAGGGTAACCGAAGCGACAAGGAGGTAGAGGATGGCCAGAGTCCTGAGATCGAACTCGTTCGCGACTCTCAGGAGGGTCCGGAAGGTGAAGGCGAAACCTATGAAGAAACTGAAGCTCAGGGCATCGACGCTCGGCACGTCAAGAAACGCGGATGAGAAAATCGCGATTATGACGACGAGAAGATAGACCGCGGGGAGGAGAGGGACCGGCGACGTCATCGGAGGCTCCCTGGGGCCGCGCGTCCTGCGGCTGAGGGGGTACAGGAGGGCAGCTGAAACCAATCCAGCAAGCGTCAGCCGTAGAGCGGTGCCGGCGACGAACCCCGTCGCCGCGATGCCTGAGGTTTGCCAGAGCAGGATGTTCTGCGGATTGCCTAGCGGGGTGACGGAACTCGCGATGTTCGTGAAGGTGATCTCTGCTACCACCAGAGGTGCGACATCAACGTTGTACTGCTTCGAGTACCTGATGACGACCGGCGTGAGTATGAGCACGAGCACGTCGTTGAGGATCAGGGGAGAGAACAGCGAGGTCAGGATCACGACCGCGTAGAGGACGCCGACCCGCGTCTCGAGGGACGCGAGCACCCTCCTCAGGAACGCGTACCCGTCCATGGCCTTGAACTGTGCCGCGATTCCGAACAGCAGGGCGAGCGAGACGTAGACGGAAGGCTCGAAATGCTGCAGAAGGTCCTGCACCTGCATGCTTAGGGAATGGCCCCCGTTGCCGCCCCGATTAAGTCTCCGCGCTGCCGCGGCAGGGCAGGCACGTGCGATTCTCAAAAGATGAGAGACGGACTAGCCTGTGCCGTGAGCAATTACCCGTGACATGGATAACTTGGATGCTCTCAGTTGGGACGGCGCGTCTTCCGATATTCCGGACCATCCAGCCATTCTGGACGTTGACGTGACACAGAATCGAGTTGACGATGAAACACATTCCTCATCTTGAAGGTGTGCAGTCGAAGCGGACGACACCCTAAATACACCTCTCCGGGAGGAACGAACCTGAGGTTGCCGTCGTCAAAACGGATGAAGCTGTCCAGGCGGAGCTTTGTCAAGTCGGTGGGCGCGCTGACCGCAGGCGCGGTTGCCGTCGGGCTCGCGACCGCAGGTGACGCGGGCACACGTGGGGAGGTACTCGCCCCTCCCGGAGCCGCCTCGTCTCAGCAGTTTGCACCGCGTAGAGACGACGGGGCCGCCGAGGCTCTGCCTGCCAACGCCTTCTCGATATTCTGGATAACGGACACCCAGTTCCTCTCGGAGGCGAACCCAGCGCTCTTCAGGATGATGACGGAGTGGATCGCTAGGAACTGGGAGAAGCATCAGGGGAAGCTCGTCATTCACACGGGGGACCTGGTCCAGACCGGCTCGGATACTGTCCAGTGGGGGAACGCCGACGAGGCCATGTCCATCCTGCTCAACAACTCGATTCCCTACACCTGGTGCGCCGGCAACCACGATGACCTGTCGCTGAACGACTCGACCTCCGGCTGGATGGGTAGAAGGCTCGCGACCTCGCTAGACCCGGCGGCGGTCGGCGCCATGGTGAACGCCCTCCCCTACGCTCAGTGGGTCGGGGACTACCACGACGCGATGAACACCGCGATGGCGTTCACTGCGGGCGGCCTCAAACTTCTGGTCATAAACATAGAGTGGAGCGCTGAGCCGGACGCCCTCGCGTGGGCGGAGAGCATCCTCGACAACCCGCTCTACGCCGACTACCGCGTGATACTCGCTCCCCATGCCTACATAGACTCGTCAGGCGACCTCCAGCAGTCGCAGGCCGAACAGATCGACACCTTCACTAGCGGACTAACGTACCTTCTGACGAGCTACTCGCGGAGGGTGTTCCTGACGCTGAACGGGCACTTCCCCACCGACTGCGGCTACAATACGCCCTCGCCTGTCGACGGTCACAATGACCTGATGTTCGACAGACAGGACTGCACGGATGGTGCTGATGAACCGACCGGACGCGGGGCCGACGACCAGACCTCGAACGACTCCGACCGCATAGGAGGGTCCACCATAACCATCCTCACCTTCATGCCCGACGACAACAAGATAGCGGTAAAGACTTTCGACCTTTACAAGGGCGGATGGAGGACAGGCCAAACAGAGCAATACTTGATCGACATGTTTGCGTACCCCGTCACGACGACGAGCGTCCATCCGGTGATTGGCACGGCGAGTGGGACACTTCCCCCGCTTCAAAGCTGACCGCTTAGTTCCCTGAAGCACTTTCCATACCTCCGATATCGCTTTTAGGAAAGGCACATCACGGGACGCGAGCGGAACATGGACAAGGTCGGGGTGCTGGTGGTCTCGAAGTGTCTCAGCGCACCCGGTATCATCGAGACCTTCTCGAGAAGCGGGTACCGTCCCGAGTTCTATGTCGTCGAGCGCCAGGCCAACCCACTGAGCGTCTCCAAGGCGAAGGTCCACGCGACCGTCCCCGACCTGAACATAACCGCGGTAGCAAAGTTCGCGAAGAAACACGCCGCCAGGCTCTCCTTCGGTCTTACCGACACGGAGGACTTCATCACGGCAGGGGGCAGGGACCTGGTCGAGATGGAGAGCGGCGTCCCGATGCTCTGCGTCACCTCGAAATATGCTGTCGAGAAGAGCAAGGCCGACCAGCGCACCCTCTTCCAGGAACTCTTCAGGGACGCCAATCCCCGGTACGCCATCATAGATCCGGCAAAAGAGAAGAGCGAGGCATCGGCCGTGCGTAAGCTGAAGCGTTTCGCCGCCGGTCTGAGCGAGCCCGTCATCAAACCTGATGCCCCGGCGAGAGGCGCCGGTGTCGGCGTCTGGGGACAGGAGTTCAGCAACGAGTCAGGGATGGTCTCGTTCTTCAGGAACGTCTATTCGAAGGGCAGGGTCGTCGTCGAGGAACGGATAGAGGGAGAGGAGTCGAGCTTCCAGGCATTCAGCGACGGTCGCCACTTCGTCGTCGCACCCCAGACGCGCGATTACAAGAGAGCCCTCGACGACAACAAGGGCAAGCTGACCGGTGGAATGGGCAGCTACAGGGACCGTGAGCCGCACCTCCCGTTCGTACGGCCCTCGGAATGGGAATCTATCGTCTCGCAGGAGGAGGACGCCTTCAGGCGGTGGAAGGGTCGGGGCTCCAACCCCGAGCTGAGGGGCATCGTCCTCTACGACGCGCTCATGCACACGGGAAAAGGCTTCAAGATACTCGAGCGCAACAGCAGGGGAGGCAACACCGAGCAGCTCTGCCTCTTCTCCACCTTCCAGGATGACCCGGTCGACGTGTACTTCCGCATGTCGGAAGGTCTCCTCAAGGGGATCAGGTTCTCGAACAGGGCCTCGGTCGTCACCTGCGCCGTCCCCCTGAGCTACGGGGTCGCGGGAGCGGAACCGCGCGCCGACGAGAAACTGGACCTCGCAGCTGCCAACGCCCTGCAGAAGCGCGCCGGTGGGCCACTCATCTACCCCATGGACCTGACGCAGCGCGACCACGCGGTCTATCTGGGGACGTCACGGTCCGTCGCCGTAGTGGGAACCGGGGATTCTCTCGAGAATGCCCGCCGTGCTTCGCTGTCGGGCGTCGACGCCCTGAAGGGGCCCGTTCGCAGCCGCAGGGACATCGCCAGCGGGCGCGACGTCTCGAAGAGCGTCGCCCACATGAGGGCGCTTCGCCGAGGGGTCAGTGCTTGAAGGCGCGCGTGTGCGTCATCACCATGCACATGCCGTAGCGGTCTGCGGACGACACGACCGGCTCGTCGCTCACCGAACCCCCTGGCTGTATCACGGCCCCGACGCCTGCGTCTCCTAGCGCTTCGATGTTGTCGGTGAACGGGAAGAATCCATCCGATGCGCAGACGGTCCCCCTGGCCCTGGGTCCGGCGTTCTCCAACGCGATCTCCACCGCGCCTATCCTCTTCCGGAAGCTGGCTACGCCCAGAGTCCAGAAGTGCGTGAGCGTCTGTTCGTCGTACTTGCCGTCGGCTATGACTATCCCGTTGGAGTGCACCCTCCTGACCACCTCCCAGGCGGCAACGAGCTTGGCCATCGTCGCCTCCTCCGGCTTCGCCTTGGTCGGGACCGTGAGCTTGGTCTGGTCGAGCTTGTCGCGGTAGTCCACCTCATCCTGAAGCAGCACCGCGCCCTCGATCAGCTTCAGGTCGTACGGATAGGTCGACCGCCCCGTCGACCTGATGATCCTCATCTTCTTCTTCTGTTTGGACTTGAGTATCTCCACGGCCTCGGCCTCGTACGACGGCGCGATGACTATCTCCGTATAGACGGACGAGTCCGTCACGCCTTCGTTCTTGCCTATCAGCATGGCCGTCTCGCCGTCCACCTCGCGGTTGAGGATGACCGTGCCCCCGAAGTCCGCCTCAGGGTCGCAGGCGTGAGCGAGCTCGTATGCCTCGGCGATGCTCGGGGCGAACGCGAACCCGCTGATGTTCCCGTGCTTCACGGTCGCAGCAGCGGGGACGTCATCGAAGCCCTCGAGTATGTCGTAGGAGCTGCCGATATCCAGGTAGTTGTTGAAGGAGAGCGTGTCCCCGGCGAGCTGCTCCCAGTTGGTCATGTTCTTCGTCCCGTCGACCGAGTAGATGGTCGCCTTCTGGTCCGGGTTCTCGCCGTACTTGGCATCCTGGAACTTGGACGCCGACAGAAGGAATCTCCCCGGCAGCGAGCCGGCGGTCTCGAACCTTCTCCAGAGGCCATTGTAGATCGCCGTGTCATACGCCGCAGTCGTCGAGACCGCCTCCATGGCGAGCCTCCTCCTCGTGGCGAGCGTTGTGGCTCCGTCGTTCGTCTTCATCTCGGCGACCACCGTGGAGTAGAGCTTGGGCGCCGGGACGACCGTGACGTAGCGGAAGTTCTTGACGGAAGCCCTTACCATCGATGGGCCGCCGATGTCGATGTTCTCGATCACGGTCTCCTCGTCAGACTTGGGGTCGGACGCGACCCTCTCGAAGGGATAGAAGTTCACGACGACCATGTCTATCGGGTCGACCTTCATCGCCTTGAGCTCGGCGAGGTGCTCAGGAGTCCTTTTGGCGAGTATCGCCCCGAACAGCGGGGAGTGCAGCGTCTTGACGCGTCCCGACAGGGCCTGGGGCAGGTTCATGTCGTCCTGCAGGCTCCGTACCTGCAGATGCGCGTCCTTCAGCGCCGTGTGTGTGCCGCCCGTCGCAAGGAGCGTGACGCCCATCCCGTTGAGCTCGCGTGCAAAATCTACTACGCCTGTCTTGTCAGCCACGCTGATGAGGGCGTTCCTTATCCGGACGGGCTCATCTGCCATAATTCATCGGGCTCCCCCTTGGGATATTAGGGATTTGCCGCGGCCCGGGCGTGTTTAACACAAGCCTGACAAAAGCGACTTAAATATCAAGAAAGATTATCATAAATTACGACGAGCAAGCGCCTTTTCACGGTCAGCGTTGTAATCTCGAACAAGGCTGGTGCAAGAGACCCCGAAGGAGAGACCATACTCAGGGACCTCGTGCACAAGTCGGGCTTCGAGGAGGTCAGGTCCATTCGTGCAGGCAAGTTCCTCAGCGTCGAGGTCGAGGCCCCGGACGGAGAGTCCGCCGCGGGTCTCGTGAGGAAGATGTGCGACGAGCTGCGCATCTTCAACCCCGCCGCCCACTCCTTGACCGTGGAAGCGGGGCGAGCTGCGCAATGAATGTGGCCGTGATCAGGTTCCCCGCCAGCAACTGCGACCTCGACGCCGTCGTGACCCTCTCCACCCTCAAGGGCATCAGACCCGAGCTCGTCTGGCACGAGGACGACTCGCTCTCCCGTTTTGACGCCGTTGTCCTTCCGGGCGGTTTTTCCTTCGGCGACTGTCTCAGGGCAGGAGCGATAGCTGCGAGGAGCCCTGCGATCTCCACGGTGAGGAAGATGGCCGAGAGGGGGACTCCCGTCCTCGGGATCTGCAACGGTTTTCAGATACTCGTCGAGGCTGGCCTGCTCCCGGGTGCCCTCCTTCGCAACTCGGGCCTCAAGTTCGTCTGCAGCTGGGTCAACGTAAAGGTAGAGAACTCGCGCACGCCGTTCACCCGTTCCATAGAGAAAGGAAGGGTCCTCAGGATGCCGATAGCTCACGGAGAGGGAAGATACTACCTGCCAGAGAAGGACCTTAGGTTCCTCAAGGCCAGCAGGCGGGTCGTCTTCAGGTACACCGATGAGAAAGGGCGCGCCCT
>JASHPA010000216.1 GCA_030038365.1 Nitrososphaerales archaeon | reverse complement strand
GAGCCTCAAGCGCACCCTTAGTAAGAAATACCAGGGAAGGCCGAGAATAAAATGATAGTCGGAGCGTGATGTCGTTGTGTGGGCGGCGATAGGGGGTTCGCCTTAAAGTCTCACGGCAATGAGGGGTTCACGACTCTCGCGGATGGGCGCTGCCTTGGTCGATAGTCTTGTTCGAGTAAAGGGCGTCCTGAATGTCGCTGCTCGAGATAGCCCATGGCTAACCCGGGCACGTGACTCCTCCCGAACTCGTCTGACAGCCGCCTTCGAAGACTTCGGTGATGGTGACGTTGCCCGACGGTATGCTAAGGGTCACATAGGTTGTCGTCATTGGCTCAATCGGAGCTCTTACCGCGTAAGCATTGCCCTGATAGGTTATGGAGAGTTCATAATAACTGCCGATGTTCGGGGTGATTAGGACGCTGCCTGTGGAGTTAGTGACGTACGTCCCAATGTCCTGCTGACATGTCGAGCCGCCTACCCCGACACGGGTTCCGGTGACCTGGGCTCCCTGTACCGGTTGGCCCGAATCAGATAAAACAGTCACATAGAAGCCGGTCCCTTCTGCGCTTATGGTGCACTCGGTCGAGGTCGAAGCGGTTACGGTCGTGCCTGATGGGTTGACGGTGAAATTGAGCTCCGTGGCCTGCCCCCATGGGTCGAACGCGACTATTGCGTAGTTGCCGGGGCTGAACTGGCTGTAGGTTGCGTTGACCCAAGGCTCTTCGGCGTCATGGCTGGTCCAGTAGCCGCCTATGCTTATCGACTCGTTGATCATTTGTGACGCGGTGAAGGGATAGTATGGCGCTCCGGAGGAAACGCATGCTAGTTCGGGCATTTGCGAATCGCTAAGCTGCAGGGGGAATCCTGTGGCATTGTACACCACGACGAAGGCTGGCTCGAAGCTTGATACAGAGGGATACCCGCAAGGAGGTTGCAATGGAAGTACGTCGTCGTACCATGCGGGTGAGGAGGAATTCAGTCCGTGTTGCAATGGAGGAAAGCCGGTATAGTTGACATCCCTCGACGTCGGCTCGTCATTCGCTAAGGAGACAGTGGCAGTCTCGTTCATCCCCGTGACCGTGCCAGGATTCGCCGACAGGCCGATGGTTACTCCAAGCTGACAATCGGTCGTCGAGTTGTAATCAAAGAGCGGCGCAAGGCTGGACGCAGACCCGGGGTCGAAAGCATTGACCGCGTTCACGCTTCCTTCGATACAGGTTGTAGTGACCGTGCTTGTGGAGATGATTGTGGAGATAGACGTGAGAGTTGAGGTGTCAAACTCTGTCGATGTCTTGGTGACCGTCGCGGGGGTCCCCAGCGCAACAAACAATGTAGCGGAGACTATGATGGCCGCAACTATTATCGCCGCTGCGAGGAACGTGAAGCTTCTGGCCGGAGTGGCACTCATTTAGAAGGAATCCTCGGCAAGAATCTCACACTCCGCTCGTGATTAATAGTTTTGTCCGAACTCCAGCACGGGTCGCGTACACCTGGAAAAATACTGAGAAAAGCGGGCGGTTTATCTCGTCGTGGGAGCACCAGGGGAGGCCTACTCGGACAGTGCACGCCTAACGAACTAGCTTCTCCGTGAGGAGTCTTGTTAGTTTGAGGATTTATCGTTTGAGTCCGGCGTTCTCGAATTACTTCGTCTCGGGAGAGACGATGAGGTTGCTGTCTGGTTTCTTCTTTGAAGCGGTTTCCTCGCGGCCCGTGGTGCTATCCGGGGATTCGTCACCAGCGAGAACATCCCTCAGCCTTCCTCGTACAGGTCGACGGCGCCGAGAAGCACATGATTGGACGTGATCGCCCCCAGCTTGAGGCCGGCGTGCCTCGGTTAGTCAGCAGAAGTGCCAAGTGACTATTCGCTGAGCGCCTTGTTGCTGAGTCGCAGCCTGCCGACGAGCACCTTCATCATTCCCACTGCCACATCGGGATGTCCCTTCAGTATCGCTTCGAATGTCCAGGGAGTGAGACAGAAGGTTTGCGTAGGCGCCACCGCGACGACGTCGGCCGACCTCGGCTGATCGTCTATCAGTCCCATCTCGCCGAAGACATCTCCTGAAGAGAGCGTCGAGAGGACCTTGTTCTTTCTGCGGACCTCGACCTTGCCGTCCAGTATGAGATAGAACCCGACACCGGTCTCACCCTCCTTCACGATGGTCTCGCCTACCTCGAACTTCCGCTCCTTTCCACTCTTGACGATGCTCTTGATGCTCTTCTCAGGAACCTTCGAGAACAGGGAGCCCTTGCTTACCAGCCGTGCGAGCCTCTCTTCGGACTCCTTCGACAACGGGCATTCGTCCCCGGCAGGCGATTTAAGGTATTCGTCACGTTTCTCGGATGCCGTCAAGATGAGGAAAGTGTTTCACCGTCAACTCGATTCTGTATCTCGTCAACGCGCCAGAAAGGCTGGCTGTCCTGACGCGAAGGATGTGTTACTGTGCTAAAGATCGAGAGAATGGGGAAGGCAACGAACACGTGGCTGAGATCCATCACAAGCTAGGTTGACAGTCAAACCACTATGCTGTGCTGACGATACCCGTTAGCCGTTGCACAACGCTTAATTGAATACTCGTTTCGTTCCATAGACGATGGAGACAGACCGCAGCTACCTCAAGGAGAGGGCGGACCACATCCTCGAGTTCGATGGGTCGATAAGGTCGGCCGTGCTGCTCACTTCCGAGGGGAAGCCTGTCATCAAGGTCGAGAGGCCGGGTATACCTCCGCTCGAGCCGGGCGACGAGGTTGATACAGTATACGCCAAGGCGAGCATTGCCATCGGGATGAGCTCGCCCATGAACAAGTATTACGGACGGCTGAGGACGATCATCCTGATGAGAGACAAGATGATCATGATCTGTTTCAACCTCCCGGCGAGGATGATGCTGATCACGACGGGGCCTGACTTCCAGATAAACAGGGTCGAGGAACTGGGACAGTTCATTGACCAGCTGAATCTGGACTAGGCCAGAGGCTATTTTCGACCCTCGCAGGGCTTCAGGCCGTCGGACCTCAAACTGTTCAGCCTTCCAAGCGGGCTGATAAGTATCTGGGCTCTATTTAGTTAAATAACTAGCTGCGCTGTATTGAGCAAAGAAGCACGCTATGGCCAGCAAGAAGACAGCCGCCATACTGACGATGGTGGGCGGTATCTTCTACGTCATCGGCGGAGCAGTCGTGGCTAGCGCGCTCGACCTGCTGGGCAGCGGGCTTGGTTCCGGGTCGTTGAGCCAGCTTGGATGCGGTTCCTTTTGCAGCAGCGACACCACCAACGCCGGGAACCTAGGCTTGGGCGGTCTTGCGGACGCCCTCCTCGCCTTCGGGCTCATCACGGGCGGCGTCATGATCTTCGGCGGCTGGCTGATCAACTCCGAGAACTCGGGAAGGAGGAAAGTCGGATGCATCCTTGCACTTGTCATGATATTGCTCGGCGGCCTCACCACGCTCGGAGGGTTGCTCATCGGCTTCATCCTTGCGGCGATAGGAGTCTATTTCGGCTTCACTTACAAGTCAAACTCCAGGGGTATGGTGATACCGCTCGGCCCGATGGCGTCGGTGACACTCGGTCCACAGATGATCCCCGCGGCTTCCCAGGTGAACATCCCGGCAGGCACCGGACCACTAAACTATTGCACTAGGTGCGGGTCGCAGATCAGGCCAGGTTCAGTCTTCTGCGGCGCATGCGGTGCCAGGCTCGCCGACTAGCGGCTTACGCTCCGGATATTCCGAAGAGCGTCGAGATGATTATCACCGAGCCGATGACTACGAAGATGAGGATCGAGGCAAGCCTCACGTTCTTGGAGGACAGCACCTTTCCCAGCCGGTTCCCCAGGATGGTCTCCACTGCGCTCGCGGCGACGAGCCCACTGCCTGCCGCCGCGAAGACTAGGAGCAGGTTCGCGTACTGCGCAACGAAGACGATCGTGAGTAGCTCCGTCGCGTCGCCCGCGAGGTCGAGCAATATCAGGGACGCGGCTATACCGAGGAACGCGTAGATGGTCTCGCGTCTGATGCTCTTGGCAAACCTGTCCTCTCCTTTCTCTGCCTTCTTCTCCAAGCTCAACCCGCGCACGTATTCGATGAGCGCGTATCCCAGCATGATCGTGCCCCCTGCTATCTTCACCCAGAAGATGGGAACGTATGCGGTCAGTACCGACCCGAAGAGCACGATAATCGCAGTGCTCGTCAGGAACGAAATGCTTCCCGCCGCGAACACCAGAGGCGCCTCCATCTTGGTCGCGAGCGAGAGAAGCAACAGCGCATCCTTGTCGGTCAGCTCGGCAAGGAAGATGGTCCCGGTGATGGCAAGAAAATCGCCGCTGAAGTTGGCTATCAGCAATCGGAGTCCGAGCAGGTCCGCAAAGATTTAATTATTGTTGATTTAATCGAACACTTCTGGACCGGTTTAATGATATCAGATAGCAACCGCCGAGCCAGGGGTGCTAGGCAATTTCTGCCTGACGAGCTGGACCTTCGCATCATGAAACTACTGGCCGCCGACGGGAGCCTTGGCTACAAGGACATGGCGGACAAGCTTGGCGTGGACAAAAGGACCGTTGCGAGCCACTTCGAGGAACTCCAGAAAGCTGGCGTGCTCAAGATAACCGCGGAGATAGACTGGTCGCTCATCGGCGTCAACGCCCTCGCCTTTGTCGGGACGATGACAGCTCTGGGAGACGAAGACGTGGCGCGGCTGTATGAGTACATCAGGAACGAACCGCGCGTGATAGAGGCCTACTCCACGCTCGGCTCCGACGAGTACTTTCTCACTGTCCTAGACAGCGATCTTCAGACCCTCAGAGAGGAGGTACTGAGGAAGCTGGAGCCACTTACGGCAGACCTCTCGACGGCGATAGTGTCCAGAAGGATCAAGGGGAAGGACAACGCGGCCTTCCTGTCTTTCCTCATTTCACGCAACGGGGTTTCCCCGCATCCATCGACGTCCGCCTGATTGTTTGAAGGTCCGTCGCAGAGCCCTTATACAGTCCCAATGGTTCAGGTTACCCATGGACTCGAAGGTGGTCGTCGTGACCGGTGCCAGCAGCGGGATTGGTGCCGCGCTCGTCCGAAATCTGGGGGCCAAGGGCCACAAGCTCGTCCTCGCAGCGAGGAGAGATGAACTTCTGAAAGATGTGGCCCACGAGACCGAGGCGGAGACACTCACCGTCGTTACTGACGTCACCCGGAGGAAGGACGTCGAGCACCTAAGGGACGCGGCGGTAGAGAAGTTCGGCCACGTGGACGTGTGGGTCAACAACGCAGGCAGGGGTACTAACCAGACCGTGATGCAGGTGACCGATGAGGAGTTTCAGGCCGTGATAGACGTCGTCCTAAAATCAGTCCTGTACGGGATGCAGACCATCGTCCCGCATTTCCAAGAGAGGGGAAAGGGTCAGATCGTCAACGTCTCCTCCACGCTGGGGCGGGTTCCATTCGTAACCTACCGCTCGATCTACAGCGCCGCGAAGAGCGCCGTCAACATCCTGACCGCAAACCTGCGTATGGACCTGATGGCGAAGTACCCCGGGATACACATCTGTCTCGTCCTTCCAGGGATTGTGGACACCGACTTTCACACGGTGGCGAAGACCCCGACGAGGATAAAGGCGGGCGAGCGGGTCGGCAACGCTGTCGTGCTCTCGGCCAGTGAAGTTGCCGAGCACATCGCCTCCTTGCTCGAAAAGCCCGTCCCTGAGATGTACATACCCGCAGGGGCCGCTGAGTTCGCGAAGCAGTATTATCAAGACGTCGGCGCGTTCGAAGCGCACATGGCTCAGCGGTAGACACCTAAGCACTGCCCCCGAGCTTGGGCTGCGAGACTCGGGGTGCATCTTGACCCAATCTCATAGAGATTATGGAAAGATTTCGGATTTCCCGTAAATACGACAGAACATGTCGCATTTTTTGAAGATGACATCCAGGAACTTCAAGGCAGCGACACTCGCGGGTGCAGCTGTGGCTCTGACGGCACTACTGCTGGTCTATCCAGCTCTCGTGTCGCCGGCCGCGGCGGCCACCTCGACCTCGACAACCACCTCCACCACATCCACCACCTCTAGTTCCACATATGGCTCGGGCCAGGGACCTCAAGGTCCTCTAGGACAGGGTCCTGGTTTCGGCGGTCGCGGATACGGGGGACAGCAGCCAGGCGGCCCGGGCGGGCCTGGACAGTATCCACAGCAGAAGGTCAACGTCACAGACGGTGAGACCTTCACGGTCACGAGCACGACCGGACAGTACAGCGTCGTAGGCGACTCCGGCGAGAACGGAACAGCCTCCGGCACCATCACCTTCACCGTCACAGGCAGCCTCACCGAAGGGGACACACTCTCCATCAGCGGGACTGTCGTGATCGACGGTACCACGTACACAATCTCATCCGGTTCGGCTCAGATGAGCGCATCAGCCACATCGATCTCCGGACAGGGAACGACGACCCCCACCGGTACATTCCTCATGCAGGCATCCGCGCACGGCAGCTTCGTCGGCTCGAACGGACAAGTGTCACTGGACTTCAGCAACGGAACGACAGAGTATCTCGTCTTTCTCTCCGGCAACGTGACGAGCTAAGACGATACTCTCCCCTTTTTTCTCAGCTACCTCCACAGCGAATAATCATAGAAAAAGCGAAATAGCACACCGACCTCAATAGCTCCGGCGCACATCGTCTTTGCCCGTCGATGAGGGCCTGCTGACCGCCGAGCGGCTCGCCGACCTCAGGGAAATGGGACTGACGCATCAGGAGAGTGTGGTCTATGCTGTGCTTCTCTCCATGGGCCCTTCCCACGCTAGGCAGGTGAGCGAGCGGGCAAACCTTCCCAGGGAGGACTCCTATCGGGTGCTGAAGCATCTTGAGGCAAAGGGTCTCGTCGAGGTCGTCCTCGGCAAGACCTCGGTCTTCGTCGCTGTGAGTCCGAGAGTTGCCGTGCGGTCGTTTGTCTCGAAAGTCGAGACGCGCTCAGAGGAACTCATGCAGAAGGCGTACGACCTCGGGGTCTGGCTGGAGACCATCAAACACACGGCCATGGGAGGGGAAGAAGTGGTGCACGACAGCACATCTGTCAGGGTCTTCTCCGGAAACCAGGTATTCACAGAGCTTGAGAAGATGATACGCGAAGCGACGAAACAATACTCGGGCCTCCTAGCCCCATTCACGTTCGTCAGCTTCTTAGGCTCGCAGATTCTCGAAGACCTAGTTTCTGCCAGCAAGAGAGGGGTCGACGTAAGGATCATTACGACCATCACAAATGAAACGTCCGAGTCCGTGAGGAGGTATTCCAGAGTCCTGCCAGTGAGGCATCACCCTGCCGTCAGTCAGGGGATTCGGTTCTCGATAGTCGACGGGTCTGTGGCAGTCGTGGCTCTGACCGAGCCGGTGAAGAATGCAGAAGGAGCCAGAGTTCTGTACTCGAGCATCCCCACACTAACACGCGGACTGATGTTTCACTTCGAGGAGATGTGGAAGGAGTCCCGTCCGACAGTGCAGCCCCTCCGGCACGTTCGTAAGGCGCCTGTGGGTTTCGCCCGATACACCACCCCCGAATATAATGCGGCCTCTGATGTCCACGGGCATGGCCGATAGCCCGAAGTCAGATGGATCTTCTAGGAGGAATTTCCTTAAGGTCGGCGCTGGGGTCGTCGTGGGCGCGGTGGTCGCCGGTGCCGGTGTCGCCGCGTACGAAAGTAGCGTCATAGGATCGAACAACAGCTCGAGCAGCTCCGCGGTGACGTCGCTTTCTAGCGAGCTTGTCACGACGCGGTCACAGCTGACTAGCGCAAACGCCCAAATCTCGACCCTCAGCAGCCAACTGACCTCGACGCAGGATGCTCTGAGCAGCGCAACCGCACAACTCGCTACACTTCAGGGCCAGGCTTCGAGCGCTTCGTCACAGGCGTCAACCCTCCAGATCGAGATCGATACGATTACTGGGTTCCTTTACCTCAACTCGACCGAGCAGGCCGAGCTAGCCGCGGTACTCGCAACTATAATTCCGACCGACAGCAACGGTCCCGGAGCGAACACCGCCGGCGTCATCTACTTCATCGACAGACAGCTAGCTAGTGACTACGGGACCAACGGTACGATGTACATGCAGGGTCCGTTCTTCCTTCCCAACCAATCGGCATCGATAACCCTCAACGGGACGACCTATAGCGAAGGGACACCGAAATATACTCAGTATTCAGGTGCCGGGTACCAGTATTCGCTGAACATGCGCTACTTCTGGCGCTGGTCGCTCGACGCCCTCGAGTCCTACTCAAACAGCGCATACGGCGCGAACTACGAGGATCTCTCGGCCGCTAATCAGGCACAAGCACTGCAGGACCTCTGGAACAACAAACCAACCTCGTTCAATGATATCGTCCCCTCAGACTTCGCATACGAACTCTTCATGATGGCTTGGGCCGGATTCCTCGCGGACCCACTTTACGGCGGTAATCGGAACATGGTTGGCTGGGTCTATACTGGCTTCAGCGGTGTCAACCAAGGGAACTTCTACGGCGAGGGATACACCACCAAGGAACTGATGCTTATGACGACGCCAGTCAGGCTGCAGCCTGTCAGTCTTGCGCAATACCAGAAGGGGACTCCGTAGGAGTCGATAGAGATGTCAACCGTAATTCA
>JASHPA010000215.1 GCA_030038365.1 Nitrososphaerales archaeon | reverse complement strand
AGGGAGTTCTCGACGAGCTCCCTGACCGCCATGTACAGCGCCCTTGCTGGGTTGGTGAACCCCGCGAGGTCACGGTTTCTGTAGAAGAATTCAGATGGGCTAATCTCTGAGAAGGTTACCAATCTGAACTAGTCACCTCCGAAGCAACATTGTGGCGACCATTCTGTGGCATCAAGGTCGGTTCCCTGCACCCTGATTGGGGATGATCCTGAAAAATCAAAGCTACACAGTCACCACGCGAATTACACTCGACCCGAGGGTCTTTGGAAAGTTAGGTTAATAATGGTGCCCCCACAAAATCCATCAGCCTTCGGGTTTCTCCTAGCCGTTGCGCTTATTTGACGTTCGACCTTGTGGCTAGCTTGACGATCAGGAAGATGACAAGGGCGACTATGATGAATGTGATGACGTTGTTAAGGAAGTCCCCAATGCCGAAGGTCTGCCCATACACCTTCACTGTGTAGGTGCCCAGATTTGTGCTAGGATCGACGAAGCCGATGATTGGCAGTATCAAATCCGTCACGAGTGCCTTGACGAGGTTGCCGAGATAGACGCCGAGTATGAACGCCACGGCGAGTCCCAAGACCTTGTACTGGTCCAGGAAGGCCCTGAATTCATTCACGAAGCCCTTCGGCGTCGGCGGCGCGGGAGCCGGAGTCAGGAGTTTCTCGATGGCCTTTAGCTCCTCGAGTATGTCGTCGTTTGAGGCTGGCACGAGTAACATTGTGCGAAGATTGGATTTAAGTTTTACAATATTGGGAAACATCGTAACCCGAGGATAGCTTAATTAATCGATGACGCGGGCGCCAATTCTGTCTGAATTGTCGCTCGACGCACCCGGTTCCAGGGTCAGCGTGATGCTAAGACTGGTAGGGGCAGCCTTCCTCATCCTCGGCATCGCCCTGACCTATTTCACTTACGTCGGCGCGGCGACGGCGAGTATCGTTCCCCAGATTGTCCCAGTCTTCTACCTGGGCGCGGGGCTGATAATGATCGTTGGCTTCGTGGCCCTGATAGCGAATTACACGAACTGACGTGCGGCCCGGTCCCTACAGTTTTTAGGTAGCTTCCGCACCGACAAACACATGGTAAAACAGAGGAGCGCGACCCTGGTAAACAACATCGACCTTGAGATGATCGCGGACACGAAGAAGGCCTTCGACAAGGAGGGTGGTCATCACCGCGTCGAGAAGGACATCGAGGGAGTATATCGTCTGGAGGGCAGTCCGTCATTTATCGCTGAACTGCGCACCGATTCTTCCAACATCCTTGTCTCCAGCGACGAGCCGAAGCTGCTCGGCGGGCGCGGCGTCCATGTGTCCCCGCTCACGTATGTGCTCTACGGCGTGACCGCCTGTTTCGCTAACTCGCTCGCCATCCAGTGCAGCCTGAATGGGGTGGAGCTGGGGAGTCTGAAGCTGAAGGGCCACCTCACCTACGACATCGGCCCCGTCCTTACTGGGATCGAATCTCCGCTCATCGAGGAACTGGCCATAGAGGTCGAGGCCGACAAGGACATCACAGAGCTGATAGAGCTCACGAAGGAGAGGTGTCCGGCGCTTTACGCCATCAATCACGCAATCAAGACAGATGCCTTCCAGTCAGGACGTCGTACCGCGCGTAGGACGAAGGCACGCAGATAGATTCCTAAATTAAGCGACGTCTACGCGACTGCTGTCCGCCATGGCGTTCCTGGAGTACGTCGTCTATTCCTTCGCGACCTGCCTGTTCATCTTCGTGGTCCCCGGACCGATATTCTTCCTGTCGATTACGGAAGGCGTACTGGGGATCCGGCGGAGCATGCTGATGTTGCTCGGTGTCGCGGCCGCGCAATCCATGCTGGTGGGAGTGCTCGCGACTGGTCTCCTGCTGCTGCTCAAGCAGGTGATACCCGAGCTCACACTTTTCGGAGGGGTGTTCCTCCTCTGGATCGGCTTCTCGGCCATCAGAACGGCGGTGAAGGGCCAGTTCGCGACAGCCCAGTACGCGAGGAGCGGGTCGTTTGCAAGAGGCTTCGTGCTTACGCTTGCCAACCCAGGGTTCATCCTCTGGCTTCTCACCGTGGGTGCAACGATACTGGAGACAGGCCTGACCACCGTCGGCAGCCCCGCGTATGCCATCTTCTGGCTTGACATCCTCGTTACTTCTGCCGGAATAAGTCTGCTCCTGATATTCCTGTCATCGCGCGGCCATCAGCTCACGGGACAGCGAGGGATGCAGATACTCACCCTGCTCTCCGGGATAGCCTTCATAGCGCTCGGCCTGATATTCCTCGTCGGGCTCTTCCCATAGTTCCCCGCACTTCTAAGAGTCTTATATGATGCGAAGCCTTCCTCGACCGCATGAACGGCTCCCAGGGCAAGAATGGGCCTGTAATCGTGAAAGCTACTGAGATCATCGAGAAGACGCAGGACGAAATGATACGGTTCCTCTCCGAGTACGTCCGGCACAGGTCGGTCAACCTCTCGATCGACAAGACACAGGGCGAGGGGGAGTGCCAGAACTGGCTAGCCGCCGAGCTCACCAAGTGGGACTGCTTCGACAACGTGGACATCTGGGAGAAGGCGGAGAAGCGACCCAACGTCGTCGCGGTCCTGAAGGGAAACGGGGTGGACGGGGCGCTGGGTTTCCTGGGCCATACGGACGTGGTCCCGGTAATCGAAGAGACGCGCGGTGACTGGACTGTAGCACCGTGGCAGGGAGTCGTCCGTGATGGTAAGGTCTACGGAAGGGGTGCCTGCGACATGAAGGCGGGGAACGTAGCCTTCCTGTGGGCCATGAAGACCCTCTCCGAGATGGGGCTCAAGCTGAGGAAGGACGTCTACGGGGCAGCCGTGAGCGGCGAAGAGACGGGCGAGCATGAGCTGGGGGTCGACCAGATTCTAGAGCGGGGCTACCACCCGGAGTTCGTGCTGTGCGCTGAGCCGACGAACAGCAAGATCTGCCCGGTGACTCCTGGCATCTTCTTCTTCAATCTAATCGTTCATGGCAAGGCCATACACACGAGCCAGAGGTACAGGTCCGTTTTTCCTCAGCAGGGGATGGGTCCCGCGCCGGGCGTAGACGCCGTCCAGAAGACGGTCAAGTTCCTGCAGGGGTTCGAGGACCTGGAGAGGCAGTGGGCGCTGCGGAAGCGCCATCCCATACTCGCCCGGGGCAGCTCAAACCTGACACCGACCCTCATCAAGGGCGGCGAGTACATAGTGGCGCTCGCCGAGCGGTGCGAGGTCACCTACAACGTCTGGTACGACCCAGGAGAGAAGTTCGAGAGTGTGGAAGAGGAGCTGAGGGCTTATGTCAAGAGGATCTCGGAGAACGACGACTGGCTCAGGGAGCACGAGCCGACCATGGAGGTCCCTGCGCCGCAGCTGCCGCTGGTCATGCCGCCGATAGATGTCCCCCTTGACCATCCCGGATGCAGGGCGACCGCGGAGGGTTTCGAGTCAGCGCTGGGCAGGAAGGCGGAGTTCGAGGGCTTCACCGCGGCGTGCGACCTGAACTGGCTCAAGAAGAAGGACGTGACTGGCATCCTCCTGGGGCCAGGCGACCTCTCGGACGGGACCCACGGGGTCGACGAGTTCGTCGCCGTGAAGCAGATAGTCGACTGCGCGAAAGTCTATGCAGCCACTGTGGTGAACTGGTGCGGCATAGCGGATTAGGGAAGATAGGGAGCGGCGCCGGGTCACGTAGGCAACTATAGTTTTAGCAATTTACAATTCTATCAGAAAATAAAATCAGCAATGACGTCGTGTACATGCGATTACTACAACTGGGTCTTTAAGCACGAGTCCGAAAACCGGAATTGCGCCTTAAATGCACTAATTGCTTGATGTTCACTATAGAGAGGTCGTCGACTGCGGGCTGCAGGAAGACTCGCGGGGACCAATGTATCTGGTTTAGTAATGATCATTGTCTGCGTGTTGCTCGTGACCATCGGTCCCGTGACGTACGTCAATGGCGTCGCTGGCTTTGCGAGTGATTTTCTCTCGGATTTCCCACAAGAGGCGCTTGTAGCGGCAGGATGTTTGGCTATTGTCATTCAATCTGTTTCTTTTCTTATGTCGATGCAGAGGAGACGCCGTGGCACTTCTGGTGTTCGTGAGTCAACAACGTGAACGGAGATTTCCTCATTTAGATTCAAGACGTACCCCGATTGTATGTTGGGCTCGGCTGCCCTTTCACGTCGTCCGCACCAAGTACGTCAAGAAAGGAAACTTATGGACGGTATGCCATGACTACGACAATTCCGAATGTCCGGCCTCTAAGGATCGTCCGAGCAATGAAAGAATGATGAAGAAAATGAGGAAGATAAGGACCTCAGCTGAGATATGGAACATCTCAAGAATCCGATGTACAAGAAATCTCCTTATGGCAACTGCGCCCATCGAGTCAACATCGAGCGGATGGCGAGGGCATTTCCAGAACGCTCACAGAGCTATACGGGACGACGCGGTTTAACCGTTCCTCAAGTCTTGATTAAAAGAAAGACCTGGAAGAGATATCCGACGAGTCTAATACTTAATAACATTGCATGAAGTAATTACTAGTACATAGGCGTTCGAAATAATCCGACACGTTTACTGCCAGCAGAACATCACGCCATTAAAGGGCGCTAGCTATGACACCCAGAGAGACAACTGGGCACGTCTAGACTACCAGCAATCACGCCAAATCTTAGCTGGGGAGACCCGGTTACCTTCTCGATTCGCTCTTTACCCAACAATCTGGTCGTCTTCGTAGTTAGAGGTTTGTAGCTGAATCTGAATAGGGCCATTGTAGCTTCCTTGAACCGCTCCTGTGACCTGGAAGGTTATCGTGTAAGTTAGGAAGGTCCCGGCTGTCAGTGTCGGAGAGGTTTCTGGGGAAATTGAAGTTATCCGAAATCCGGGCGTTACGATATTGATGGAGCCAATCTGCCAAGTGGATGGTTCCGGACATGGGGTTATAGGAGTGCCGTCGACGAAACACAAAACGCCAGAATCATTGACAGGAGGCGCGGGCGGTATGTTCTGGGATACTTGAAGAACGAACGATTCTTCGAATGTGCTGCCCACGTGAGCATTGGTCGGTGCAAAGGATTGGGATGACGGGCCGAGATACCCAGCGTCAGCTCCCAAGTAGTCTATGTTTACGTCCACCGCGCTTATAGTATTGTTCTGCAATGTTCGAAGTTCATAGTAGGCGATTCCTCCTCCCACTCCAATAAGTACTATCACGGCGATAATCGCCGCTAGCCACTTTTTCCTGCCTCTGGCGCTCACGGCCGGCGGAGGAGAATCCGGAACAGCCTCCATACGATATCCCTGCAACACCTCCGCTTATATTTCTATCAAAGGGCATTGAGGGTACTTGTTACCCGCAGAATGCAATGTCCAGAGGAACTCGCTCTCAAGGCCCAGGTACGCTGATGAAGGCACGATAGAATCCCGCCCCATATTCCGATTCAACGCGGAAGGCAGAGCCACGCGCTGCCCGGGTAGACAATCCTTATTGCGGTGGTGCACCAACTGTGCCTGTACCAGTGGGACGAGAAATATCCCGCGGGCAGGGTCTCAGAAAAGCAGTGAGTTATTTTCCATATCTGCTGCGAACTCATCTTGTTCTTGTAGAGATTCCTGTACCCTTCGTTGCATCTGCGTAGCGGGCGGTCCCCCATGGCAGGATGTACTCCTCCTGTATCTCT
>JASHPA010000016.1 GCA_030038365.1 Nitrososphaerales archaeon | reverse complement strand
TCAAGCATCGAACCTTCCAGCCCGGTCCCCGTCCCTGAATTCGCAGGGGAGCCCCAATCGTGACAGCGCCGGTCTTCGAGAGGCTTCATCCCGCCCCGCCGAAACTGACCACGTTCGACAAGCTCTCGCTGTTCTCCTACATGATGTTCAAGGCTCCCGCGGGAAGGATCGCGCGGATTATGCCAAGATTGAGGACTGAGCTTCTGAAATCCAACATGAGGATAACTCCCACCGGGCTGGTCTCACTGGCACTGTTTGCCACGACCATCTCATGCCTTGTCGATGTCGGTGTCGTAACGTATTCCTTCGTCAGGACTGAGCCACTGCTACTGCTCGCCGCCCCTTTTCCTCTAGTCGTCTTCATTCTCGTGCTCAACACTCCGAAGCTCAGTCAGGCCAACCGGGCGACCGCGCTCGAAACCGAATTACCGTTCCTCCTGGGTTACATGTCAGTGCTCGCGGGCGGAGGGCTCACCCTCGTTGACAGCCTGCGCCGAGTGTCCGACCTCAAGATATTTCCGGCTTCATCGGCCGAGGCCAAGCGGATTCTCGTAGAGATCGATGTCTTCGGGAAAGACCCGCTCACCGCTGTGGACGAGGCATCAAAGTACAGCCCGAGCAAGGCGTTCGCGGGACTCCTTTCGGGCTACACGACTGTGCTGAAGACGGGAGGCGACTACGTGAACTACCTCAATCTCAACTTGAGGGAGACTTTCACCAACATGTCAGACAGGCTGAGACGGACCATCGATACCATCGGATTGATTTCCGAGTCCTTCCTGATCGTCACCGTGGTGCTCGGGGTGACGCTCTTCACCCTCTATCTCGTACAGACGGTCATCAACGGGAGCATCGGTGCCATCTCAAACATCTACTTCTTCGCCTACATCATCGTGCCCGTGCTGACCGCCGGGTTCGCATGGCTTGTCGATTCCGTCCAGCCAAAGTGGCCGTTCTCCGATTGGCGAGCATACAGGTACCTGGCAGTTTCGCTGCCAGTAGGGATAGTGGTATTCTTGATTCCCCTCGGAATCCCTCTCTATCTCCATATGTCCGCTTCCCTCATCATCATAAGCGCGCCGCCGGCCGTGTACTCCGCCCGTTACTCGAGGGACCGCCGCGACATAGAAAGGATGCTCCCTGAATTCATAGGAGACGTCTCTGAGGGTCGGAAAATCGGATTGCCCCCGGAGGCCAGCATCGAGAGGCTGGTGAACAGGAACTACGGAACACTGACCCCGTACGTATCGAAGATGGCTTCCCAGCTCTCCTGGGGGGTTCCGCTTCCAAAGGTCATCGCTACCTTCTCCAAGGACGTGCAAAGCTGGATGGCCAAGGTCATCGGGACGCTGATGCTGCAGGTCGTAGAGGTCGGAGGCGGAACGCTCAAGGAGTTCGCTGAGATGGCGGACTTCACCCGGAATGTGAGCAGGACGGAGGCAGAGGGAAGGAGCGTCCTCAGACACTTCGTGCTCATTGCCTACATAGGCGCGCTCATGCTGGTAGCAACGACATTCATGATGATACTGCTCCTCTCCCAGCAGGCAGCGCTGGGAGTGCACACGACGGCGGTGGCCTCGGTCAGCCCAAGCGTGCTGGACGATCTACTTTCGGCCGGACTCTTCGAGTCCTGGGTGATAGGCGTCTTCGCCGGCAAGATGGGAGAAGGAACGATTTCCGAGGGTTTCAAGCACGGCCTTATCCTCGTCGTTCTGAATCTCGCGACCATCGTTATTGTCGGGCACTTCGTGAAGATATGATGCTTAGTGGGCGCGCCACGAAGCATAGTTGCGTAATTCCCGACTAGGGATGCGGGCGTATCTAAACACGTGCAAGGACATCCTGACGGGCAGGTATTGAAAGCGGGCATCCGTCCGAAGCTCAGGAGGAACTGCGGATAAGGACGCTACCCATTGCGACCCGAGGCCGCTAGTCCGATAGCTTCCAGCCAAGCCTACAAAAGGAGCCTCCATCTGAAGCATCCAATTGACGACGCCCCCAAGCGATGGGGATGTGGGCGAACTCCCGTGTAGGTGCCCCGATTCCATTATTCGCATGAAAAGCCGAAAAGCAAACCGGCTCCGGTTTCCGAGGAGCAGCGTGGTGTTCGGGTCTAGCAGAGACCATAGTAGTCCGAGTCCGGTAACGCTGTCCACATGGCGAAGGGCCCCGGCCGTCATAACGAAGGAGAACTGAGGTAGAGGTGCACAAAATTCTCGGGCTGCATCCTTCCCGCCATTACGAGACACCGATGCAACATGAACTTCTATTTCATTAGGACAAAAGTATTAACGACGAACTACTACCTAACGGATCGACGCGACATGAGAACTCAACGAACGGCTATGGGGTTGCCAGCCGTTATGGCAGCAGTAATCATAGTCGCGTTAATTGGTACGGTAGCGGCCCTCTCGTTTGTCTCAAGTCCATCGTCCACATCCACAACAAGCAGTGTCACGGATTCCACCGCGTCCTGCAACACGTCACCCCCGGGGAGCGCAATCACGGTCTGCTCCTCAGCCTCGACCTCAGCAAACGAAACCATACTGCCGACGACCTGTTCGAACACCCAGAATCCCTCGGGGTTCTTGGAACTCAATGCGAGCGCAAGTCAGGGAACGACGATCTGCCTTCAAGTCTACTACTACAACTCGACCGCTTCTCTGACGCTGAACATCGGTGAAGGGCTCTTGATATGGGGAACTCCGACCCTCTCGAACGGGGACATCGTGAGTTTCAGCGGAGCATCAAACTTCACCATCGCAACAAGTCAGAACCAGCTGCTCATAGGAGGACCAAACAACGAGAATGAAGGAGCAATCATAGTGTACACAATAACAGCGAACACAGGAGTAAGCGGCAGCTACTTCCTCGGCTTCATCAAGTCAAGCGCGCCGTCGAGCTACATGATTAGTTCAGGGATTCCTGTCAGTTGCGGCCAGTATGCCGAACTCATCGCAGGAAACGGACAACCCGATTACGCCCAACCCGCGACTACTTGCATAACATTCACGTCAGCAACGGCGACAACCGGCGGTTCCAGTGCCCACACAATCCCTGGTGCATCGTTTCCCCTCCCGGATGGCAACCTCTATTTCGTGATAGCTGGTGCCTCCGACTCCACATAGAGTAGCAGCACCGGATAGACCAACTGCGGATTAAGAAATTCTGACGACGGAGAGCAAAATGCATCGAAGATACACGTTCGGTTCGGAGAGAAAGATGGTTGGCTAGGGGGCATCCAGCAATGAGCGAATCGAGTACCGTCCTACTCTACAAACGAGTAAAGCCGAGCCGTCTGATTCACTTGGAACGGGACGCGGTATACAGCGCCCTAGAGGTCTTCTTGTACAAGGCCGTCGCACTGCAGGATGCCAGCCGCTCGAAGAAGACGTGCACACCGAAAGAGGGAAAACTCATGAGGTCGGGAACCTCGAGATATTGACCGTCTGCTCCAAAGCCATCCGGGGTCCTGCCATCCGCCAGCATGACTCCGTCATTCCTCATGATCACGACCGCGCTGACGGAACCCTCAGAACGGAGTATCTGACCCACCGCAGTGAGCGCCTGCTCGCGCGACATTGTGCCTTGACCCGCTGCCTTTAGCATACAAGTTAGTGGTTCTCCTATCTTGATTATGTCTTCAGGCCGGACCGGAGAATTCTTTCGAGCAATTCTCAGGAAAATGGCAGAAGAGGAGGTAGATACCGCGTAACCTTTACGCCGCCACGGTCAGCTCATCCCGGCCCGTACTCTTGCCCTCAGCAGAGCCGGTGACGATCCTGAATGGGACGCCGCTCTTCACGAAGAGGGTCAACGTCGACCCCTTGGGGATGTCCAGGTCCTCAAGGTTATCGAAGGACCTGAGGATTTCATAAGTCCGCGCCGCCTTTGCTTTGTAATCCTCAAGTGCCTCAAGAAGAATCTCCAGCGTGCCCGTCACCGGATCCCTGGTGTTAACAAAGACATATCCTACCTTCGTCCAGTTCTGCTGTATGATGTTGGAACCCCTCTTTCCTTTGTCGGTCCTTTGCTTCTCACGCATCAGCTGCCCTATCCTCTCCCCGTACTTGTCGGCTTCCTGTTCGTAGTGCTTCAGAAGATCTCCCATGTACCTGCGCATGTCTGCCAAGGAGTCGAAGTTGACCAAGCCGGACTCCTTTAGGAGGGCACTATCGGTCAAACTAGATTGGTGCTCTTGATTTCGCCGCTTATATCTGTTTGTAGAATATTTGGGCCTGACATCCATATCAATGGATTCCTTGGTCCACAGATCGCTGCGGGTCATTTCCGATGGCCTCTCCCCCCTTTGGTGCTGTTCGACTTCCTGGACTGAACCGCCCTGATCTCGCCTACCGGCTCCAGACCCCTGTCAAAGCGGTTGGGGCGGTCGGCTGCTGCAAGACCTGGAGAAATACCAGGACGCAGGGTCCCTGACGCTCATCTGTCCGGAGTTTTTGCGAACCTCTGTGCACTGAACCAGGAACCCGCCGACGGCTGTGGATTTCGCGCTCCGATGGCGGTCAGCCTCGGAAGACCGCACCGGCAAGACGGACGTAGTCGCTGATGGTTAGATGGTTCTAGCACCTTTCGACTGAAGTCAAATCAGCCCATCACCGGTTACGAGAACGGGTATCACCAGTTGAGGCCAAGGAGCATCGCGTTCACACTCGTTTCTTTCGGTTTCGTGTTCGACTCCTGTGTCCTCGGCCTCGCCAAGGCCAACCCCCAATTGCTTCAGACGGCGTGGGCCGGTCCGATGGCCCCTTTCGTCGCGGCCATGATGCACTCCATGTCGCTTCCTCTCCTCGTCCTGGTCTACCTCGGCACCATCTGCGACATCCTGCTTGTCGGGCGCATCTCGAGCTATCTGCGGGGCAGGATTCACCACGGATGGCCCTATCGGCAGCGCTTGGATCAGAAGCGCGGGAACGTCGAATCTGTCCCCTAGATTACCGAATCCGGCGCCATTGGTATTCTCCCTAAGATAGTTCCATAGTCCTATTTTAGCAAGCCGCAATCGGCAATTCTGTGGAGTTTTTGGGGTCCAGAACGACGCTATCAGCGGTCGCCGGGCTAGTAATCCTCTGCCTGCTCGTCTCTGGAACCGCGGCGGCAGCGTCGACCAACTGGATATCCTCCAGCTCTATCAGGGACACGACGGGGAACTCGGCCGTCGCTGCCGGGCAACCGCTGCTCGCCGGGGACGCATACAACGTGACGGTCGAGATACAGGTCCCCTTCTCGCAGCAGCAGTCACAGTTCAACGTAAGCCTGAATGGCGCGGTCGGCGCCTCGGGCTCGCAGTACTGGTACGTGCTGACCCCCAGCTACGGGGGGTACAACTCGGCCGACTTTGTCGCCGGATCGAAGACGGTGACGTTCACGCAGGTCCAGGGCGAGCTGACCCTGGCCGCGCTCTTCTCTCTATCCTCGAACATGACCGTGGTCCAGTCGGGCGGCCTCACGCTCAGATTCCCTCTGAACAACTTCCCGCTGATCACCATCGACGTGGCGGGAGGCAGCCAGGTGGGCAACCTGAGCGTCGACATCTCGGACCAGGTCATCCAGGCATACCAGCAGGCCTATGCGGCCAAGTCCACCTACATCTCGAGCGGGAAGATATCGCAGTCCTACTCGGCTTTCGTGAGCGGGGTCCTGGTACAGGCACAGGCCCTGGACCAGGAGGGTTTGCCGGCGCAGGCGACGAACCTCCTTAACGTCCTCGATTCGCCGTTTCCGGCCCCTCCCAACCCATTCCTGTTCTACGCGGTCGCGATCGCCGCAGGTCTGTTCGTGGTCGTCGGGGTAGCGCTTTCGCTCGTGATAGTACGGAGGTCTTCCAAGCAGGGGTTCATGAAGAGCGTAGTCGGTGAGGTGGAGAGGGACCTTGCCGGGACGGAGGTGAAGGCCGCCCAATACGACAAGAACCTCGCGGAGAGGCTCCGGGGCATCCGAGAGAAACTTGGTGAGATACAATGAATTCGGGAACTTATGCAAACATCCATGTCATAGGCCTGGGCGGCACGGGTGCCAACGTAATCCAGGCGCTCATGGAAAGTAAGAAGACTGCGGAACTCCTCTCCAAGGAGGACTTCCACATGGCATGCATGGCGCTCGACGTCGCCGACGGCGACCTCAGCGCGCTCCAGGCCTCTTACAAGGAGACCATCGCGAAGATGCAGGAGAAGGGCGTCCCCGTCGACCGTCTGTGGCTGAAGACACTGAACGTCAAGTTCAACACGCCCAACGCCCTGTTCGAGTTCATGGAGAAGTACGACAACTACCTTCTCAAGGAGGGTATCGTCGTCAACAACTACAAGCCCTGGATCGAGTCGTCGGCCTCGATTCCTCCGCTGGCCGGCGGCGTGGGCCGCATGAGGGCGCTCAGCAAGGCCGTCTACGACCTGAACTACTATCACTACGTCGAGCTGAACGGTGTGATGTCTGTCTTCAAGGACAAGGTGCTCACCTCGAAGTACCAGCCCGTGGTCATGATCGTCTTCGGTCTGGGAGGAGGCACCGGAAGCGGGCTCATATTCGACTTTTGCAGGCACCTCCGCTCCAAACTGGGGAGCGCTGTGCCCATCGTGGGTCTCGCCGTCCTGCCAAGCTCGGCCGACGACCTGTTGGCCAGGGGGGCGGCGCCTTATGCCGCTCTTACGGAGGCCGAGCTCCTCTTCAACCGCGGGGTGAACGACCGCGTCGCCAAGACCTTCGGCGAGGCCTACAGGAACCCGTTTACAGCGCTCTTCTTCCTCCCTCTAGACCCCGTCTACAACAACAAGAGCAGCCTCATCAGCGCCAAGAGGGAGCTCGACGACGCGATCACCGACATCCTGAACGTCTTCATGAACTTCGACCTCGCGGATCTGCTCTCCCGTGTGGGCTCGAACAACGACTTCGGGAGCAACTGGGTCCACTCGATAGAGTATCTTCGGGTCCGTTATCCGATAGAGGATTATCTCAGGTACCTCCAGCAGTACCTCAAGTTCACCGAGATGGCTGGCAGCTTCATGAAGACGAAGAAGGACCTCCTTTCCTCGGTCAACGAAATCCTGAAGCTCAGGGTCGACGAGTCGAGAGAGTTGTTCAGGAGCCACCTGGTATCGATAGGGGACTATCGGGCCGAGACGTTCGACAGGGAGGTAGACGACCTCCTGCACAGGGGCGGGAGATATGACGGCGAGCTACGGAGGCAGATAAAGGGGCTCGAGGACTTCATCGCGTACTACAACGACAAATGGTCGAAGCCATTCAAGACGATGCAGTTTCCAGTCGACAGCGTCGAGAACGCCATCGTGCAGAACATGGCCAGGTGGAGGGAGGAGGTCAGCCAGCTAAGCAAGACCTATGATGACTTCCAGAGGAACTTCCCGTCGTACGCCAACGAATTCGAGAACAGCGTCACGGCGAGCAAGGCGTTCACCTCGGGGCAGCTCCGCCAGCTCAGGTCGTACATGAACCTGCTCGCCCTGATCAACACCGCAATCGAGACCATCCACAACTACCTGAGGGCCAAGTTCGTCGCTGACGAGCTGCGGATCAGGTACAGCAAGGACGAGAGCATCGTCGGCCGCAGGGCGGTCAACCTCAGCGACACGGAGCTAGTCCCGCTCTTCAAGGCGGCCAGCACCATGCTGACCCGACCCGAGACCGAGGTGAAGATGATCGAGCAGTTCCTGCCCGGCATCCGCCTGGTCAAGAAGAACGTCGAGAGCAGGTACAAGGAGCAGTCCGAGGAGGGGGAGTCGATAGCCAGACAGCTGACGGAGAAGGAGACCGAGGAGAAGAGGGTGACCTCGGACGCCGACCGCATAAGGGTCGACTTGAGCGGAAAGAAGAGGCAGCTGAGCCGCAGGGCAGAGAGGCTCAAGACCGAGATGGCCGTCCTGGGAGAGAAGGCCGCCGAATACGAACAGAGCTCCAGAGGGCTCAAGGCGGAGCTGGAGCTCATGACAGGCCTCGAGAAGAACCTGGAGACCACCGCACAGTACCGTAAGGACCTGGTGGCGATGGTGTCCCAGCTTACCGAGCTGAACACCATGATGAGCGGGATCATCAGCACAGAGAGCTTCTTTGAAAGGGTCGTCGAGCTGAGCGAGAACGAGCAGCTCAAGATCATGCAGCGGATCCTTCAGGAAGAGGAGGAGACGCTGAGGGGAGACGGCATCCTGAAGGAGATAGTCGACAAGGACAGGTTCAAGGACATGGTGAAGAGCTTCGTGAGGATCTTCAGCGTCGCCAACTACGCCGGTCTCTCGGACAGCTACAGGTCGGACATGATGTGGGCGACGGTCGGCATACCGACCGGGCTCTGGGACCAGGACATGCAGGTGATGCTCTCGAGCACACTGAACCCCTTCTCCAGCGTTGAGGCCAGCAAGAGCATCTCTATCCGTCAGATACCGCAGGTCAACACCTGGACCATAACCTTCCTCATAATCCTGGCCAAGGCGAGGGCGGACCAGATCGAGAAGTTCACCTCGATGCGCAACGACGCCGAGGCGGTGAGGAAATCAGAGAAATCGATGTTCAGGAGCTTCCTCCTGGAACAAGGAGTCCAGGATCCAAGCGACTATGTGAACAAGCTCGAGGCGTCGCCGGTCCCACGCGCTCCTCGTGAAGTTACTTGAGCGGCACGGCCCACTTCACCGAGGCGAGGAGCAGGGTCAACAGGTACACGGTCTCGGTCGCGCTGGCTCTCTCCTCGCTCGTCTTTCTGTCCGTAGTGCCATTCCTCCCGGGCATGCCCGAGTTCGCCATCCTGATCGCGGTGGCGATCGGCATCGCCTCGCTCAGGAGCCAGGCCATCGCGGCGGGCATGCTCCTCGCGGTCGTCTCCCTGGCCGTAGGATATCAGCTGATATCGTTCGGGCTGGCGAACTTTGCGCTGACGGGGCAGGCGGCCCACCTTGAGCTCGGGCTGCTGGGTCTTCTCGCCCTGATCGATATCGTCTTCGCGGTGAGACAACCTGCCTCTGTGGCCCTGAGCGTCCTGGCAGTCGCGCTGATGCTCACGCCAGCGTACTACCTTTCTATCGGGGTCCTCGTCATCGCCATAGGCATAGGGGGCATGAGGGCTGTCGGAGCGGTCTCGGCAAGCTTCGTAGCTACCCTGCTCCCCTTCGTCGTCCTCGAGAACGCGATCGCGACTTCGCGAGGGATCGTGAACGCCTCCACGGGCCCCATAATCTTCACGCAGTTCAGCTTACTGGAAAGTAGCTTCGCGCCGTCGCTTCAACAGCTGAACGTCGTCGCCCAGCATCCCCCAGCGACCAGCGTCGGGTCGATTCTCCCGGCATACCTCAGCGGCGGCACCACCATCGACCTGCTGATCCCTATGATGGTCGTCGCGGTGATCCTCGGCGCCACCGTCGCCATGGCCGGCATGGCGAGCTCGCTGCTCGAGCGCCTTGACTGGCGGTGGAGGTATGGACTGAGTTCGAGGACGACGGCGCCGCTGGTGGCTGCCTTCGGGATGTCCGCGGGATTTGCAGTCTTGATCGCCGGGATTGCTCCTGCGACGACCCTGGAGGCCTTCCTGGCCACCGACTCGCCCTCCGCAGGACAGGCGCTGGTCCATGACCCGTACGCCCCCACCCTTCTCATCTTGGGAGCCATGGTTCTCGGGCTGGCACTGTCTCTGAGGGAGGCTGGAATCCAGAGACTCGAGAGGGTCGAGCTGACACGCAAGGAACTGCGTTCGCTCGTCGAACGGACGTACGACATGATGGGCAAGGCGAAGGGCGTCATCCAGGCGATTCAGAACGGGGCTCCCACCGTGGCGACCAGGGACCTTGCGAGAAGAATAAACGAGCAGGAGTCGGCGCTCTCGGACATTTCGACCGGCCTGGGCAGCGCCGATTACCTCTCCCTCTCCGCATGGGTCGATGCCGTCAAGGCGAGGATACTCCCCGACATCGAGGGAACGCCTGACACACTGAGGCTGAGGATAATCGACGGGCTGAAAAAATACGAGTCGCTGGGCTCGGCCTATGACAACCTGCTCGAGAACGCGGGCCTGCACGAGAGGTTCGGCATTCCGCACGTCGACGAGAAGATAGACTACCTCCAGGCCATCGAAAGGTACAGGGAGGTCACTGCCAGAATACAGGCCTCGGTCAGGAAGATGTTCGAGGATTACCGGATCGCTACAGGTGCCTTCAACGCCATCATGAACAGGGAGCTCATCTCTCCACCCATAGACCCGGAGTCACTGATCGGGAACAGGGAGTTCCTCAGCAGCATGAAGCTGGTCACTGAGGAGTACTGGCTGAACTTCGAGAACACCTACGCCGACGACCTGAGGTCGAAGGTCGAGGCCGTCGACGCAGAGCTGAGGGAACTGAGGTCGGTCGTGGACGGACGGATGGCGCAGGAGGTGCAGAGGACGCTTACCAGCCTAGCGGAGCCGCGTCCCCAGAACTCCCCCGCGATCCTCGGCTCGCTGACGGAGCTTGTGGCTACGCTGAAGGAGAAGCTCGACGCGACGGAGACGGAGCTGGTGCGCCTTGGTGAGCTGGTCGACGCTCTTTCTGCCAAGGCTAGGAAGATGGTGCACTTCGAAATGCTCAGCCTCAGGGGACTCGTCGAAGAGCTGAGGTCGGATGCGGGAGGCCTCGGACCCAACCTCGAAGGCGTCGCCGACTACACAAAGAGGCTCACAAGAGCTACCCGTCGCCTCGAGGAGATGAAACGCTCAGACTTCCGCAGCATACTGATGCTCGTGCACTACGGAGACGCCAAGGACTACATCGAGACGCGGCTGGCCGAAACGAAAACGCTCCGGATCGCTGACCTGCCGTTCAGTGGCCCCGCCGCTCTCCTTTACGCGAGGCTCCTGGCAGACTCCACGAGGTCCATCCGGTACGATGACCTGAACGAGGAGGTGGTGGCTAGAAACGCCTAGGTGCCCGAACGGCCACGACACCGGGTACACGCTGTTCTGCCCACAGTGTGGCTCGCGCATACGGTACAGGGACTTCCTTCGGTCGCTTGCCTCCGTGCCTGAGCCCCACATCTCCTTCGAGGAGACCTCGGTCGCTTCCATCGGGTTACCGAGGCTCAGCGTGGAGGGGGCCTATTGCTGCGAGGTCACTGCTGGTGACAGCCCTGAGACCCGGACCGACAGCTTGGTCCTCGAGAGAGTGGACGGTGCCACATGGCTCGACTACTACAAGCGGTACGACGAGACGCTGAAGAGGTGGCTGGAGCTGGTGAGCTTCGAGCAGTCTAAGTACAGGCTTGCGGTCGTAGACGCGTGCGACCCGCTTTCGGTACTCTTCCTGGGTGCCCTGGAGGGGGGCAGTGGTACGACGGTGCTGGTCAAGGTCGCGGACGCGGCTTCGAACCCCCTGAAGCAGAACACCAGCTTCGTCGCGCTCGAGGCACTCAAGAGGAAGGGTCTCCCGTACATCATGGTGGCCGAGTCCTTCGTAGACGGCCTCACCGTGTGGACAGGTGAGAGCCTTCATTCAGGCACGGACGCCCTGATGGTCATCGCAGGCTACCTCGCCGGGAACATGAAGCATCTCCAGGGTTTCCTCAGCCGCGACCTGAAGCTAGGCCTGACGGCCCATTATATCGTCCCGCTCGTCTCCGCCTCAGAGGTCGTCTACAAATCTCCTGCTGATGCCCTGAAGGTCGTGGCGGGGCGACTACGGAGACTCGTTGCGGGCGAAGAAATAAGGACCATGTACATGATCGCCATTGCTCCTTCTGACGAAGCCGGGAAGGTCCAGGATGCCTTCGAGTCATTCTCGAAGGGGCTCAACGAGGTGATAAGCTCTGATTCTGCGGTCGTGGCCAGGACGGGGCCCTCCGGGCTGTTCGACCTCCTCCTCTTGGTGGGGGTCAGGGAGCCACGCGCGCAAATGAGCATCGAAAGAGGATACAGAATCATAGTCGACGCGGCAGCCGACCTGGAGGTGGACGAGATCGAGAAGACTGCTTAGCGCCTCCTCAATCTCGATTGGAGGGGAGGTCCTCGGCTCTGGGTTCCTCGCCGTCGATGAGAAGACGGGAGCCATAGAGGTGGTCCGTAAGAGCGGCCTCAGGAGAAACCTAACTACGGTCGCGAGTGTGGAAGTAAGGACGGGCGAGGTCTGGACAGACGGCTCAAGGGTCACGGTCGGAACCCTTCAGGCAGAGCTCGACTCGCCCTCCGATGCGCGATGGTTGTCGAACCTCTTCGCACCCGACCCGCGGCCCTCGCTAAGGACGATCGCTGGGATCACGCTGACCTTCCTGAGGGCGAAGAGCGAAGCCTATTCGTTGATGACAAGATTGCAAGAGAAGCCAAGACTGGTCCTCCTCGAGTCTTTCGCCAAGGACCCTGAAGGAGCGAAAACGGTAGCGGCGATAATGGCTGACTCGGAGAACAGGTTGAGCGCCGGGATGGATCGTCTCCTGGAAGAGGTCGACAACGCGTCGACCGAGTTTCCGGAAGAGTTTCGGGGTATGTTGTACGCGTCCCTCTACGCCGTGTGCCTGTTTCAGGACTCGTCGCTGCGGGAAGACCAGGACCTCAGGTCTGCTGGGTTAAGGCTGCTGGCCGAAGCTTCGTCTGTCGAATGCCCGGCTCCCGAGGCGCTCGAAGCAGCGGGGATCGACGAAGCGTGCCGGGAGCTTCTTGACCGTAGCCTTGCGGGGCTGGCCGCAAATCGGGTTGCCATGCCTGCCGACCACCCGTAGCGAGGCGGGTTTTCGCGGCAGCGGGGACGAGCGATTTCCATATCTTCAACCCGACTGATTTGCGGTGCCGTGCGCGGGGCTGCACCATACACTTCATGGCGCGTCTCCTAGTCGCGCCTCTCCCTGTCTTCACTCCCCCTACCTGCTCAGATAGAGTATGTCGTTCGTAAGGTCCAAAGGCTTTGTGACCATCGGAAAGTGGCCAGAGTCGATTATCCGGCTGGGCCCGTCGAACCGCTGCTTCTTGATCTGCTCGATGTCATCGCTACCCTGCGTACAGAAGATGTAGGCGCTCTTGACCCGGTCAAATCTGTCGGACAAGGTCACAGGCTCGTTCGCGTACCTCCTCGGCCAGGGGGTAGCCTTTGAGAGCATCCACTCGCGGTCCTCACCGACGACGTCTTTCCCTATCGTCTCGAGGATGTGGGCGCCGAACGGGAATCTCCAGCCATCGAGCGGGAACTCATCGCTAAAGGCTCCCTGGGGAGTCCTTACGCCCTTCTCCGGCCGAAACGCATCCAGATAGATGATGGTCCTGACCTTGTCCGGAACGCGGTCCGCCACTGCGGCGACTACCTTTCCGGCGAAACTGTGTCCCACCAGTACGATGTCATCGAGGTCGTTGTATTTGATGACATTCAGGACATCCTCGATGGGGGTCTCGATGCCGAAACCTTCAGAGGCAAGATGGACGCGCTCACCCATGCCAGTCAGCGTCACCGGGTACACCTCACAGCCGTTCTCCTCGAGAGACGGAATGATCTTCTTCCAGACCCAGGCACCCAACCAGGCTCCCGGAACCATAACCAGCTTGTCCATGCGCAGCCTTTATTTTGAAGGACCATTCATAAGCCCTTCTAGAAAGTCTGTCCCCGAAACCGCTTCCCCCGCGGCCCGGTTCGAGTCCGAGCTACCTGACGAATCTTGGGGCGCGAATACGTAAATACAACCGAAGGTCTCCACGCACCCATGTCCGACAAAGAAACAACCAGAGCGGGAGGCTTCTTCGAAGGTGTCCTCGAGACCCTGGCGGATAAGCATTCACAGCTTGATATCAGCCTTCAGAACCTGAGGGTCGACCTTCCGAATACCAGGTTGAGCGTCGAAGTCAACGGGATGGTCACGGTCACCGCGCACGTCAGGAACCTGACCGACGACGAAAGGAAGGCATCGTCCGACAGGAACGTCGCGTTGATGACGCGCGCCTAACACTAACGCAGCGCGTCGATCAGTTTCCTCATCCTGAGCGGGTTCACGGATATGTGACCCGTCAGGCGTGAGACGCCGCGGCCCATGCTCGCGAGCTCATTCCCGCCTTCGTACAGCGTCAGCCTCCATCCCATTTTTGAGAGGTCCTTCGCCATCGCCTCGGAAGCGCGCAGAGTACCGCTCCCACCTTCTTCAGAGCGGGCGAAGTCTCTGAGAGAGATGCCAGCCTCCCTGACTCCTTTGACCTCCACCTCTACTTCCTTTTTCCCTGCGTCTATCGACACGACCGGGTACCCGCTCACTGAAACAGTCACTGTTCCGCGGGAGAGGGTCGAGAGCGACTCCAGCAGCCCGAGCCCGTCCCGTTGGGTGGCCATGCGTCCTAGGAGCGATTGCCTCCTGATAAATCATCTGGGCCTGAGCTGGCGTTCCCCCTGCCCTATGCAGAGGCGCGACAGGAAGGCGGTATCTTGGATACGGGTTCTGGTGCGTCTTGGGGGATGGACCTTTTCGGACTTTGGCTGTTGCGAATCGGGGGAGGCGCAGCATAGGTCTTGACGGGAAGACTCCGACGCAAGTCGCCGGGTCTGAACCTTGGTATTGAAGGAATCAGATGGAGAGAACTAATCAAGATTGCAACGAAGTCTGAGGACGCCCGAGAGTAGCCATCTTAAAATCAAACCCGATCTCCATGCTCGAATCGTGAAGATTTCGTCTTGGTGGATCTGGATAATTGTCCTCAATGTCGTCATGATTCTTGTATTCCTTTACGTCAACCAAAACATCGCGGCGAGAGAGTCTTATTGGCTGTCTCCCTATGAATGCCACCCATATAGCGGCCTTTCCTGCTGGCAGCCATCGATTTCTCGGACGCTCTTGTTCTACATAATATCGGCGCAGTGCACAAGCCTCACACAGTGCGCAGTAACGACCTACGTACCCGGGACCTGGACGCTGGATTGGTCCCAGGTGGCCTTGTTGATAGCTGGAGTCGCAGACTTTGTGACACTCATCCAATGGCTAAGGAGACGGACGCCCATCTCCCGACTCGCACCATCCCGGTCCCAAGCTAGTCAATCTCCCTGAGACGCACCAGAACCCGGATACGTGAGATTTTAATAACAGGGCTTCGCGCTTTTAACATCTAAGGATAGATGAAAAAAGTTGTCACAAGACAATATGTCGCAGACGAACACGTCTCAGGACACCAGTCCCCCAGCTGGCAGCACCGACCCTGACATCAGGCAGCAGGTCGACCAGAGCAGGGGGTTCCAGAAGAAGCTCGAGCTCCTCGTCCCCGGCCTTCGCGGCTACAGAAGCAGAGAGGACATCCGAGTAGCGGACGACATGCTGCGCAACCAGGTTGCCGACAAGCTCGACCTAGCTAGGGCCAACCTCGAGACGCTGCGGAAGCAGATGGTCGCGGCCGGCGATTTCACTAATCTCTCGACCGTCGGCTCTCTCATCTTCGAGCTGCAGGGGCTTAGCGGCCAGGTCAGGCACGCCCAGCAGGGATACTCCGGGTTCGTGGCCTCCATCAGCGTGAACGAGCCCCAGCTCAACAAACTCTACGAGTACGACTACAACTTTGTGAACTCGGCCGTCCAGCTGCTCAACGCGACCTCACCCCAGAATCTCGTCTACGACCCGACTGCACCCGCGTCGATACTCACGAAAGTCTCCGCCATCAGCAGCACCGAAGCCACCTTCAAGCAGAACTGGTCCGTACGGATGGAAGCCGTAGAGAATATATTGGTCAAGGGGCAGTGATAGAGTAGTATGTGCGGGTTATTCGGCAAGAGTTCGAGCTCCAGTGGCAACATCCCCGCCACCGGCGGGAGCGTCCTGGGCTCGACAACGATCAACTGGGAGGACCAGTACAAGCAGAACAACGTGATGTGGAAGGTCCCCCGGAACATCAGGCTCAACGACAACATCGTGGTCAGGGAAGACGAGATAGCCGTCTTCTACAGGGACGGCAAGGTCCTCACCTACTTCGACCAGCCCAACAGGTATGCGCTCACCGACTTCAATGCCCCGATAGTCGGGAACCTCCTGAAGTACTTCACGGGGGTCCAGCAGCAGGCCGAGGTCTACTACCTCCAGAAGAGGTTCCTCGATGGCAAGTTCGGGAGCACGCAGCCCTATCAGTTCACCGACCCAACGTTCGGGATAGTGAACCTCAGGGTCTTCGGTGAGTACCGGTGGAGGGTCTCCCAGCCGGAGAACTTCATCAACCAGTTCGTGGGCACCTTCAATGCCGAGACCTCCGACGACGTCGAGTCCAGGCTCAAGGAACAGATGGTCATCATCGTCTACAACGCCCTGGGGAAGATGAAGGCCCAGGGGATGAAAGTCACGGACCTGGCTGCCAGCCTGACGAACATAGAGCAGGCGGTCCTCGCCACCGCCCCTGACAACTTCGGGCAGTACGGCGTCGAGATAAACAAGATATCGGGTCTCACGATAAGCCTCCCAGACGAGGTGCAGAAGGCGATCGACACCCGCTCGCAGATACAGGTGCTCGGCGTCAACTACATGCAGTACCAGGCCGGACAGGCCATGACAGAGGCCGCTTCCAACCCGTCCGGGACAGCCGGGATAGGTGCGGGTCTCGGCGTGGGGATCGGCGCGGGCGCGGGCATGGGCTACGCGTTCGGCGGACAGATGGCCCAGGGGATGATGGGCGGACAGCCGACCAGGTCCTGCCCCAACTGCGGTTCCCTAGTCGCGGCCACGAGCACCTTCTGCCCCAACTGCGGAGCGTCCCTGCAGCAGGCGCCGAAGGCCCAGGCACAGACACAGGTGTGCGCACAGTGCGGGACTCCGCTCCAAGCCGGGCAGAAGTTCTGTCCCAACTGCGGCGCGGCCGTCGTACAGCAGGCGCCGGCCGCTCCGGCCCAGGCCGCCACGAAGGCTTGCCCCAACTGCGGGACACAGGTGGCCGCCGGCTCGAAGTTCTGTCCCAACTGCGGCAAACCAATGTAGGAATCCAAGTTGGTCTACTGTCCGAAGTGTGGCGCGCAGAATCCCGACGGCGCTGAGTTCTGCATGAAGTGTGGAGCGCCTCTCCAAACCCAGGGCGGCCCGGGCGCGAACAAGGCGACGCCCCAGAGCCAGCCCGCGCCGAAAGCACCCGTGATCGCTCCGACGGGAGCCACGTCGATAAAGTGTCCCAACTGCGGGGCACCTCTCTCGCCAAAGTTCGGCGAGATGGTCATCACGTGCGAGTACTGCGGCAGCGCCGTCACGCTCGGGGACGGTGGGTGGACGAGCATACAGAAACAGACCATGCTCCCGATCAAGTACCCCGACAAGGACCCCATGCTGCTCAAGATCCACGACCTGATGGACAAGGGCTTCCTCCACAGGCACCTGCAGGAGGACTCGACGCTCCAGGAGATGACCCTCTCGATGGTGCCCTACTGGATAGTGCCGGTCTCGGCCCGCACCTCCATAGTAGCCGCCAACATGATGCAGCAGACGGCGCAGACCGCGACCACCGCGGCACTCATGGGCGTCATCATCGGCGGCATGGGTGGCGGGTTCGGCGGAGGTGGCGGTGGAGGTTTCCGTCCCCGCAGGTCATGGTCTCCGCAGTTTCCGCCCCTGCACCTGAGCATGGGCACTGCGAAGCTGGGTATGTTCATGGGCGGAGGGATGGGCGGCGGAGGCGCCAAGAAAGCCGAGCAGATGGACAACAACTACAACTTCCCGGTCGTCGCTCTGAAGGCCCTCACCGAGTACCAGCCGAAGGACTATGTCTTCTCCCTCACCGAGAGGACCATCTTCGACGTCTCCAAGATACCCAAGGGGATACCTGTCCTCAACGGGGACGTGGGCGAGGAGGACGCCAAGGCCCAGGCCAAGACGTTCGTGGACCAGGCGCAGTCGCAGAAGGCCCACGACAAGTACCACATGATACAGCAGATGCACACGGACATGGACGTGGGAGACGCGGAGCTGCTCCACGCGCCGATCTGGTTCACCAGATACGACCACAAGGGAGAGCGCATCGTCCTCGTCTTCGACGCCAACTCCGGCGCGCTCATCACCAGCATGGGCCTGAAGTAGCGGCCGGCCGGCTCAGGGCCTGCTTATCTCGAAGACAAGCAGGTTCTCGAAGAACACCCCGGCGCTCGCCACCTGCCGGACGACGAGGCCCTCGCTTTCGCAGAACTCTCTGAACCCCTCTATGTCTCCTTCATCGGAGAGCAGGAGGACTATCTTCCCCTTCGGCTTGACCACCCTCAGCGCCTCCCGCAGGAAGGAGATGGGCACCTCGATGCCTCCCTTGCCACCATCAACAGCCGTATCCTGTACATTTTCCGAGGGGAGATAGGGAGGGTTGAACGTGACAAGGTCGAAGCTCATGTCGCGGAAGCAGGTCGCCCTGTCAGCCAGCACGACTTCTACTTCCCCCTTGGCGAAAGCCGCCTGAGCCACCGAGAGGATGTCCGTCCCCACGACCATCCTGAACCTCGGAACCAGCGCTTGGAGGATCGCGCCGCTTCCGAAGCCAAGCTCCAGGCACGACTCCCCGCCGTAACCGCGGAGGGCCCTGGCGAGCGTCGACGTATCCTCCGAAGGCTGGTAGACCCGGTTCACGCCGCCTCACCCGATGAGCTTGGCTACCCCCGAGCTGTACTGGGCAGCCTTCTTCGGCGCGTTCACCAGGTCCTCGGGCAGTCCGAGCATCGAAGCAGCTTTTCGAAGCACGACCTTCCTCTCCCCTGCGGCGACCTTGTATTTCACCGGGAGCGCCAGGCCGAAAGATGCGACCTTCTCGTCCGCGTATGGGAACCTGACCTCGCAGAAGCGCGCGCAGGCGGCCTCGTCGCGCACAAAAGCCACAGCTCCGCTGGCGATCACATCGGCCTTCATCATCGCTGCTGCGGCGCCCTCGTCGTGCTTCGCGGCCTGCGCGTATTTCATGTAGCCACCGAAGAGTTCGTCAGCGAGCTGGCCGAGCATGATGAGCTCGGCGCCCTGGCTGGCAGCCTCTCTCGCGCTCGCCGAGTAGATGCACCAGAGCGCCCTGTCCATGGATGTCGGCTCGAACGGCAGGTCAAGGGCGCTGAGTTCTCTGGAGACGCCTCCGGAGTCCATCTCGACCGTCGCAAGGTCCAGTCCCAGGGCTTCCGCCGCGGTCCTGACCTGGTTCTCGTCGCGTGAGCCTGGGGAAAAGACACTACAGAGAACCACCTCGGTGTGCCTCGAGGCGAGCAGGGCTATCAGCGAGCTGTCCAGCCCCCCCGAGAATGACACAGCGACCTTGGCTCTTCCTCTCACCCTCTTGGCGACCGCCTCGATCAGGAGCCCAGAGAGGCGCTCCGCACATTCGTCGAGCCTGCGGCCCTTCTTTGAAACCGGAAGTTTCGAACGGGTGACCCTGAGGGACCCCATATCGAGCGTCGCCCCGTTCGGCAGGAGGGTCGGGGTGTCGCCGAATGCCCGGTGGTCGCTCGCGACGCAGGAGCCGGACTGGTTCACGTAAAGCGGCCTCGTGCCGAGCACATCCCTGGACGCGATCAGACCGTCCCCTCGAGGGTTGCCGTCTACAAGGGCGAACTCGCCTGACGGGCCGCGTTCCGGGACGGGGCTCTCATCGGAGAACCCGTGCACCACCGGGAACCCCATTTCATCCTCTTCCGAGAAGACAACGACATACCCTCCGAACCCGCTGGGGTTCGCCGCACCTTGCATGAGCGAGCCCGGCCCGAGCGTGACCCTCGTCCCCTTCCTCTCTATCTTCGCTGCCGCGGCCTCCGCCGAGGCCCGTGCCCCGGGGCCCCTGAAGACTGCGAACCCGTTCGTCCTCATCGCGAGACCTGTTCCTTGATCTTGTTCGCCGTCGACGACCCTATCTTGTCGACGAGCGCCAGCCTCTCCACGCTGGCGTCCCTTATCGTCCTGAGGTTGGTGAAGCCAGCCGAGTAGAGCGACCGCGCCCTGACCCTTCCGACGCCGTCGAGCTTCGTGAGCTCTACCAGCTCGGCCTTGATGCCGCTGATGACCCTCTTGCGGAGGAATTCCGCCTCCTTCTGCACGTCCCTCTTCTCGAACAGCTGCGCCAGCTCTGCAAGGCAGTACAGAAGCCAGTCCGCGCTGTCCACGGCCCTGTGAAGGTCACCCGGCTCGACGCCGAGCCTCTCAAGAATCGTGTCCTCCTTCGTCTCGTTGATCCACGCGTCTATGACCATGACCGTACGCATATCCTGCAGGAGCTCGTCCAGCTCCAGGTAGGTCCGAGAATCGAGCCTCGTTATGAGCGAAGGACGGTTCGCCTCGAGGAACTCATACGCCTGGTCATAGTTCTTCTCCCTCAGCGGGAACTTGGGCTCGAAGTCGGGACTCCTGCTGATGAGGTGCAGCAGGGCGACGCTCGGCTCCTGCGCCAAGCCGATGAATCCGATACACTTCTTGAACAGGACGCCCGTGACCGGGTCTATATAGAGAGTCGAGACGCGCTTCCCGAACCCGGTGGCCTGGAACCTCCCCGCCTTCTCCACGACGAGCTGCTCTGCGATGAGGTATCCCAGAGCCTCGTCTATGTGCTTCCGCACCCTCTCCACCCCTATCTGCGCGGCCAGCAGCGTCTTCGAGAACAGCGATTCTATCTCGGGGCGTGTGAGCCCGAAGCTCGCGGCGACAGCGGCCAGGACGTGCACCCTCATCCCCCTCTCTCCTCCCAGCCTAGACTCTATCGGCTCCGGCGGCGTCTTCGTGAAGTGGTCGAGCACCTCATCGGGCCGGTAGCTCGAAGGGGGCACGAGCACCGCCTCCCCATGGTCGTCATACTGAGGCCTTCCCGCTCTGCCTGCCATCTGCCGGTACTCCAGCACCGAGATCATCGAGTTCATCCCCGTCTCGACGTCGTATCTCGACAGGTCCGCGACGACCACTCTTCTCGCAGGTGTGTTAATTCCGGCGGCAAGAGTCGGGGTACTTGATAGCATCTTGATCGCCCTCTTGCGGTAGTAGTCTTCGACCACCCGGCGGTGCTCGTACGAAAGCCCCGCGTGGTGGAAAGCCGCGCCTCTCTCGACTATCTCCGCGAGGAGCTTCGACAGCCCCGTCTCCTCGCCGCTGTCCCTTATCGCCCTTGCAGCCTGACGGCAGTTCTCCCTCTCTTCGTCGTTCAGGAACCTCCTCGTCAGCTCGGAGCCCTTTGTCGCGAGGCTCACGGCCCTACGTCTCGTGCTTGCGAAAACGAGTGACTGGCCACCCTTGCTTATCGAGTCCGCCGCCACGTCGAGCGCGGCGCCCTCGTTGGTCCGGGCGATCTCCACCTCCTCTTCACCGAAGAGGATTCTGCCGTAGTCATAGACGCCCTCCTTGAGCGGCACGGGACGCCAGTCGAGAGAGATCAGGTCGGACTTTAGCCACTTTGCTATCTCATCCGCGTTGCTGATCGTGGCCGAGAGCGAGAGCCTCTGCGCGTCCAGCCCAAGATGGATCACACGCGTCAGGATCATCTCGAGCGTCGGTCCCCTGTCGCCGCTCCCCGCCAGGTGGATCTCGTCTGCCACGAAGAGCCCCACCGAGCGAAGCCAGCTCACTCCGTGCCTGAGTATCGAGTCGAACTTCTCGTTCGTGAGGACGAGGAGGTCGAACTTCCCGAGCACCTCACCGCCCGCGTCGAAATCCCCCGTCCCTATCGCGCATCTCACCCCGAAGCGCTCGAGCTGCTTGAACTCAGAGTACTTCTCAGATGCGAGAGCCCTCAGCGGGCTGAGGTAGACGACCTTCCTTCCCTGCTTGATTTTCTTGTACGCCGCCATCATGGCGATGAGGGTTTTTCCGCTCGCTGTGGGACTGGAGATGACCAGGCTCTTCCCCTCGAGCAGGCCGGCCCTGACCGCTGCCTCCTGCGGCGGGTACAGCTCCCTGTAACCGCTCTCCTCGAGGAACGCGAGGAACTCTGAAGGCAGGTCCAGTTCTTGGAACTTCAATGGGCGGACCCGGGCTACGCTTGTACCCTTCTGTAGAATCCGGGCCTGTTCTCCCAGATGATGCCTTCCTTGATGAGCTTCTGTATCATCTTGTCGACCTCGTCGTCGGTCTTGAACCTGCCGGTCTTGATAAGCTCCTCGCGGAACAGCTTGAGCTCGACCGGCTTCTTGTCAGCCCCCTCGAGGCCCCTGAATATGTCCATCGAGGTCGAGAGCTTCCCGCGTTCTCCCACCGGTTGCCCGAGGAGCACCCCGAAGTCGCCCTTGGTCTTGGTCTCGGTGTCGGTCAGGACGTCCTCGACCATCCTGTTCATGAGGGCGATGGCGGCGAGCGCGTCTTCCTCCAGGACGTTGTCCCTGAGCATGAGCCTCGCCCTCGCGCTGGAAAGCCTGATGAGAGACTCGAGGGTCCTCGGCGTCGCCCCTATCTGGCCCTCGTTCACGCTCCTCCTCAGCTGCAGGTAGAACTCCTTCAGCCTGTTCTCCGCCTCGATGGTCAGCCTCGGCGATATCTTCTTCGCGTAGGCGATGTATTTCTTGAGCAGGTCGAACTGGACGGGTGGCAGCTCGGTGTAGCCTCCCTTCCTGTGGACGTCGAGTATGTGGGTCGCGAGACGCTCGTCCTGGGCGGGAGTCGGCGTATCCTTCACAACGAAGATGAGATCGAAGCGCGTATTGTGGCAAACGGCAGTGTCAGCAATGAAATTCTCCGACGCGGGGACGGACAGGTCATATACATACTCTGGCAGTTCACTGCTCTCAAGCTTCTTTATCTCATCGATCTTGACAAATGCGATATCTCCCGCCATGAGTCTGTCAAGATAGTCGACCGTCTGGAGTAGGTCCTCTCCCTTCTGTGTGATAGAGTACACGAAGTGGCGACCGGCCTGGCCAACAATCCGTTCTCTCTGTAGGATCCCCTGATCGCTCATCTGCGTCACGAACCCCTGACAGTCCCCGCCGCCTCTGATTCCGAATTTACTTGCTAGGGATGTTGCTGTGACGGGTCCCCTGTGCGCTTCTGCTAGCTTTTCGCGCTTGTTGCTCACCCAGATCGCGTTTCTCAGCTGCTGCCAGTAGAGCGGTGTGAGCACCTTCCGTGAGGTATTCCTAGGTGCGAACCCTCCTAGCAAGGGCTTAAGCGCGGGAATCACTTCGGACAAAGGCGGGAAACACTGCCCATCGTTTGAGGCGGGTCCCCGGGCAGGCAGCGGGATGAAGTACGACCCGCTTCCTATTGCCTTGTGACCTGCTATCATTCTTTCACCTCCTGGAGTGTGGAAGCGAGATGACACGTGACCAAGCTGGGCGAATACCTGGAGTAGTTGTGAGGAGAGTTCCACACTAGCGGTCACTCCGGCGTCCCCGGCATAGTAAGCGTCCAGAAACTGCCACTTCATTTCGGGCGGAGCACCGAAGACCACTTCCGGTAGCTTCTTGGTCGTCGCTCCGCTGACCAGTCCAAAACACTTCGAAAGAAACTCGGCGACGACCCTTGACCTGATGTCTACCCTGACGCCGTTCCCATCCGCGCGGACCGTCGGTTTTACTCCGAATAGCTCTTCGCTGATCGAAACGATGTCCGCGACTATCCGCTTGTCCTTCATTCGATGGAGAGAGAAATCAACTGCGTAGACTCCGTCGTTCGGCATGAACACAAGCGAGCCTTCGGCAACGAAGTATCCAAGGAGCCTCATCAACCGGGCATCCAGAGGAACGAAGGAGGGCACGTAGAACCCGCTGCCCTTCTTGCTGATGGTCACCTGTCTGAGGCATCTCTCCTCTATCTCCCTGTATCTGGATGCCGTCAGCATCCTCTTCCTTCTATGATGAGCCGGCACCCCGCTCATTTTCGCGAGAGCCTTTCCCGGGACCCGGTGCAGGAACAACTCATTAAGCGAGAGGTATTCTAGAATGTTGTACTCTTGTCTGACCTCGCCCTTTGCAGGGAGTCTCTTCGAGATTGCAATGTGGTCGCCAACTCGGAGCTTGTTGGTGGGTCTTAGAACCAATCTGCCTTTCTCAAAGACGTAGACGCAGTGACCACCAGAGAGCACAAGGTCCCTTCCCTTGAATTGAATCCTATACGTCTCTGCTTCGGCAGTGTGACGGAATACGTACTTCAAAGGTTGCCATACCACCTTGAAGTTCTCGTCCATCGAAGAGACCTGTATCCCGGTGGCCTCGGTGAGGATGGGGTATCCCTGCTGACCGGCCGAGTAGAAGGAATCCACGAACTTGCCTATCTTGGTGCTTTCGACTTTGTCGCCTCTCTTTATCAGAATCTGTTCGTCAGGACCGACAGACAGCAGGGGAATCGGCAGGGTGATGTTGTCGGTGAGGTTCTTGTAGGGGTCGTACTTCCCCAGCACCGGATTGGCAGCCGCGAGTATCGAAGTCCGCGCGTTGAGCGTCGCGTAGATGCCGCCCTTAGCTATGGTGATTGTGTTGTGGAGTACGACGCCCGCGGAGATGAAGTTGTGGCTGGGTTCCACCGTGACATCGTAGACCCAGTCGCATCTCTCGGCGCCTTCATTGTCCAGTCGTTCCACTGCGACGATCCGCAAGAACCTCATTCCCATGATGCCTCTCAGGTAAGCGATACTGGAACACTCGGATTCTACGGCAAGAAGCAGAGTTCGCCGAACCTTTTCAGTGAGTTCGTGCCTTACCAATTCATCGTATCCCCCCCTCTCCGCATAGTCGACGTTCCCTCTCGCTACTCCCACAAGGTCCGCCAGCCTCTGCTGAGACCAGCCTGACTCTAGTCGCATTTCTCGAAGACCCTTCGTCCCGTCGTGCAGACAGCCGCGGATGAGACTCAACCTCTGGTCGAGCATCTCCAGTCTCCTCTCCATGACAGAAACCGTTATTCCATGGCCACGGGACAGATGGCTGCCAAACTCGCCGTTGTAGGGCAGTCCCAGGGCGTGGAGCGTCCTGATGTAGAGTCTTGCGACCGAGGCGGGCAGGACGTCGTGACCCCGGTTGTTCCTCCGACCCCTTTCTACGAGTCTCTCTATCTTTCCCCTTCTCGGGTCTAGCGGGTGCACGATCAGAGAGAAGAACCTCGGCAGCGAGTCACCCGTGATGTAGACCTTGAACGAGTCGTTCGAACGGTCGACGTCTATCCTGGACGCTATCTCCAGCTTCAGCAGCAGGTCCTGATAGTCCTCGGCCAGCCCACGGGAGGCGGTCCTGTAGCAGATCGCCTCTGGTTCGACGCTCCCGTCCCCGAGGAAAGCCGAGCTGATGAACTCGCGGATGTGCGCCACCGATGAACCCAGCACCTTCGCCGGCGCTCTCTTCAACCTGGCCTTCCTGACCATCTCCGGGAAGTTGAGCAGAAGCCAGGAATGGAGGGTCCTCGAGACGAACCGCAGACCGGCGGCCCTGCCATCCGACCTCCTTTCTATCGACCCGAGCCCGAATTCTTCCCTCATGAGGCTCCGCATATCGTCGAGTAGTCTGGTGTCCAGATTTGTGAAATCGACCTCGACAGATGAGCCTTCGTAAAAGTTGCCCTCCGTTATCAGGTATCCGAGGATGCGGGCGACCTTCAGCGTCAGGGTCGCGGGCTGCACCAGGCTCTTGGCCCTCCCCGTCGTCGCCTGCTCCAATAACCGCACGGGCGCGGATGAGTTCGGTATCTTTCTCGGCGCGGGAACGAAGTCCCCGACCAGGGTGCCGTCTGCCCTGACCGTCGCTATCCCGTCGTCCCGGTAGACGAAGACGGGGTGCTCCGGAGTTACGGTCACCGAACGGCCGTTCGAGTATGTGATCCTGACGAACGACGCCGGCGCCCTGTGCCGGCTGACCCGGTCGACGGGGACGCGGACGACATTCCCGTTCGTGATGTCTTCGCTGTATATCTCGACGGGTTCGGAGGGCTTCACGACCTCGCAATCTCTCCCAAAGACCACCGAGGATTCATTTCTGGAGATCTCGCTGTCCACAAACTCCCCGATCCTGACCTTCCTCCCTCCCGCCAGCAGGACCTCAGTGGAGGGGTGATACGACTGCTGCTCCATCTGCTCGTGCAGCGCGCTGCGGTCCTCGTCCTTCATCTTATCAAATTCATCAATGCAGTTCTCGACGATTAATCCGTTCGCGGCATAGTTGTGGTAGGTTGGAACATATAGGTCATAGACCGGTCCTTCATACTCTTCTTCGGCTATGGCGGTGACTCTGTCAAGGAAGTAATCCGCGCTTGCAAGGGCCGCCAGGTCGTTCGCATATTCGTCTTCTATCAGATGTCCAGTCTTCGAAAGAATTTTCTGAACCTGTCCCGTCCTTGGGGTGGCCCGGTCATGCGAGTAGTTGTATATGACCGACCATACCCCTTGCTTTAGGAGGGGTGTCCTCGGGACTTTGGCGTACGCCTCACGTACTATCTCTCGAGTGGGTTCCTCCGGCATCAACTCGGAAAGTCCGGGCATATTCTCTATCCGGTCTGAAACTTTCTTGGAAGAAGCCTTCACAGACAGTTTGGATATGCTGTTGAGCAGTCGTCCACAATCTCTTCGGCTTGTAACCGAAACGCGGAAGACTCCCTTCCTTGTGTCTCTCACAAATGCGAGAGCTCCAAACCTTCGCAGCAGGATTGCAAGATTATGATTCGTTTCCGGGTCGTTACTAACACTAAAGGTAACGTCCCAAGTTGAATACGTCCTTCCTTCCTTGGAGCAGGTCTTCCTTGAGACACAGCCATCGGAGTCCATCAGGCCTGCTACGAATCCCGCCAAAACGTCGTCGGGCAGGGAGAGACAGAATCTGAGCTTGGGTCCGAAGGCCGAGTCAATTATGTTCCTGAGCACAAGTTTTCCAATACTCCACGTTACGCCCTTCGATCTGACTTGCCTTCCGCGTATCAAAGAGACGGTATCTCTCCTCCTGAGTTTGATTGGAGCCGAGAAACTGCGATCCCAGCATTCGATAAATCTCTTGGTGTACGACGCGTGGGACAGCGATTGATATCCGCACATTTCGAGACTGCCATCGTGTTTGGTGGCGCTGTGGCCGTCTCCGAAGAGGAAACCAATCACGTAGGCCATTTCGGGCGTCAGCTTGGCCACCTTAAGAGACGTCCTCCAGAAGGTCAAGCTGCGACTGCGCCAGGATGCTTCTACCCCCAAGCTAAGAACAATCTTCTTTATCTCGCCAAGGGTTAGACTTCTCCAGCTCAACTCCCGAAGCTTGTCCTGACCCATGGCTGTCGCAGCCGCCGAAAGCGTCCCGAATCTCTTGGTCAGAAGCGCTTTCAGTTCTTGCCTTTCGTCCTTGCTCAGGGTAACCTGCGCCTGATCCGGGAGGATATCCCAGACAAAGACATCCTCCTTCACCGACGGGAGCTTTAGAGGAGCAATCACGTGGTCACCCTGGCGGAAATCCTCGGCCCGCTTCCAGGTCACAGTCTGACCGTCGAGGAGGAGGTGGTCCGGCGTCACTTTGAGGATACTTCCGCTCTTGAACTTGAAAGTCCTCAGTTTTCCCGCAAAGAGCTTCCTGCGTAGAACGGTTGACTCCTGGAACTCTATCTTTAGGTCGTTAAGATTTAGCGAGTTGACCATGCCCCCAATCTTCCCGACCGCTATTTCTTCCCCTTTCGAGTACGCCTTTTCCATTCGAGTCCTCCTTCCCAGTTCGCCGACCGTGACAATTTTGCCGTCGAGGATGACTCTGGTATCCGGATGCACACATGCTATCCCCTGATCAGCTAAAACGACCACTCCGGCCTCGAGCATGAACGTGTTTTTCTCCCGGATGACGGCCGCTGACAGTCCGGCCGCCGTATTGTGGCAGAGCACCCCGCCTATTCCCGCGACGAAATTCTCTGTTCCCGATACGCTAAAGTCGTACACGAACTGCCCCGTGGGCTGGACGCGGCTTATCGCCGCGACTCTGGCGAATTGCAGGTCTGACGCGAGGATGGACTTGGTCGCGTAGATGGCATCGAACGCTTCCCTTCCCTCGTCTGTGATCGTCGCTCGAAGCTTCCCGTCTTCCATGACGAGATGGACGAGCCCTGATTTTTCGCACCAGACCAGAATCTGTCGGACGTTTCGTCTGCCGATTCCTATCTCTTTGGCTATCTCGGGTGTCGTCATCGGCCTCGACTTCAGCAGTCCAAGAATTGCCAATCGCCGCAGCCTCCTCCCCTCCATCATACGGGAGAGCACGAGTCCCGTCAGCCGGGAATATCCATTGTCTGTGATTATCGAAAGACCATGGCTCCTGCTGTCGATCACCCGCTTGAAAGCGGGTAGCGCTTCCTCCATAGGCGGACCGAGGGTTCTGACCATGCCCTGCAGGTTGTAAGGGTCCGGGGCCTTCAAATCGTAGAACGGCCCTCCCGTAAACTTTCTCCCCTGAATCTTGCCGTTGCTCTCTCTTCTTGTCGAGAACTTTCCGACCTTCGATGCACAACTTCCAATCAGGTAAAGCAGGTCCGACATCAGGAAGAGGCTCGACGTGACGCCCCTGTCGCCATCAAGGTAAGCTCGCAAGAACTCCTCCTGGAGGTCGCGAGGCATGTTGAACACGATAGAGGGTACCCGCTTCCTCCTCGCGCCCTGCGAGACCCCGAGCACGTCGCGGAACAGTTCGAAGGCCTTCTTGCTGGAGACCGAAACGGTTATCCCGCGACTAGGCCTTTTCCTTCTCACAGTAACCGAAGCGCCAAAGAGTGTGAGGCAACAATCCCGTATATCCCTCACAAGCCGGCTCTCGTCCATGTTCAGTTCGAAATGGATCCTGTAGGACTCCTTGCCTTTCTTCCCGGGTCCATGCAGATACCCTTCGGCGACATAGTATCCAAGAAGCCTCGCGAGGTGCCTGTTCTCCAGGAGATCAGCGGGGTAGACGGATTTCTGCCGATTTTGTTGGAAGGACGCCGGTAGCATACCGGGTATAGCAATACAATCGCCTGGTCGCAGCTCCTTAGTTCGAATTGTCCTCAGGCGCCCCTCTTTGAAAACGTAAAGGCTGTGGTCGTCCGTGACAACAACTTCTCTTCCCGTCTGGAGCTTAACCTTGATTAGCGGACCGGTATGGCGATGCCTGTAGACGAAACTGACCGGGGTCCACTCGATTCGTCCTTTCGTATCGTTGAAGCTCAGACACTCTAGTCCCGGGGCGGGAACAAATGCGCCTGATGTCCCCTGGGGATAATAGCCGTCGATCAATTCTCCTATCCGGGTTATCGCAGCGGTGCCTGCTCTCCTCACGATGACAGGCTGAGAATAGTCCAGGCTGGACCCCTTGCCCGAGGCGAACATTCCACGAGGAGCGACCTGCGAAGCGAACTTGAGCATCTCAGACTTGGCGACCCCCGGGTCGCCCACGACGAAGACGTTGATGTCCCCCCTGAGCTTCGTTCCGTCCGGCAGCAGCGTCTGGGGCCCTCCCACCAGCAGGAGGAGTATCGCCTCCTTCACCGCCTCATGACCCAGGATGGCGGGCGCGATCGACTTGATCAGCCTCTGGTATGCGTCCTGCGTCGACGCCACGCTCTTGATGAGGAACTCGTCCTCCTTGGTTATCTGTATCTGGCCCGGGTCCTTCCCGGAGACCTCTATCAGGTTGCTCTCGATCTTCGACTTGAACACCCTCGTCCTGGCCTGCCCGGGGGTGATGTCCTGCTCCGCCCTGACGATACCGGTCAGGACAACTCTGTCACCAGGCCTTGCGCTGTTTACTATGTCCCCCACGACATCGACGTCGAAGAACCTCGGGAGCTGCCCCGGCGGGAGCTCCTCGGGGAGCTCCTGTACCCTGAGTATCTGGCTGTCGATGAACGAGCTCTTCTTCTCGTCGAGCTCTAGGTTCCTGACCTCCTCGCATCCGTCGCACTTGAGCGGCCTCTTGATGGCCACGCCCTCCTGAACGATCTTTGTGATGTGGCCGTTGGGGCAGACGAACGCTGCGTCGACCAGGAGAGGCCTGAGCTCGGAGCTGCGCACGACCATACCCGCGAC
>JASHPA010000214.1 GCA_030038365.1 Nitrososphaerales archaeon | reverse complement strand
TGCCCGAATATACGGAGTACATCTGCTTCAGAGCTTTCTCATCGAACTCCATGTCTTCGCGATAGTGCTTCGAAAGCAGGTACAGCCTGAGTGTGTCGGGCCCGTACTCCTTCAACACATCCCTCAGAGCCAAGGCATTGCCCGCCGATTTAGACATCTTGTCGCCCGTGATGTTGACGAGATGCGTATGGACCCAGTACCTGGCCGAGGGCTTGATACCGGTGAGCGACTCGGCCTGGGCAATTTCAGCCTCGTGATGCGGATAGATCAGGTCGTACGCTCCTCCATGGATGTCATACTGCGCACCGAAGTTCGTCATGGTTACCGCGGTATCTTGGATATGCCACCCTGGAGAACCCGTTCCCCATGGGCTATTCCATCTGCCGGGGACCAGCTCCACGGGCCGCCAGAGAGCAAAGTCCAGCAGGTGCTTTTTCTTCACCGAAAGCTCAAGAGGCACGAGGGACAACTGGCTGACGGTCTGATGTGATAGCTTCCCGAAATCGGGGAACTTGGTCGTGTCGAAGTAGACGGTACCATCGGCGTTGTACGCGAAACCGCCCCTCGTGAGCGACGCGACTTCCCCAATCATCTCTTGGACATAGTTCGAGACGCGCTCATACTTGGTGACAGTGTAGATCTTCAGGCTCTCCATGTCTTCCAAGAACGCCTTGGTGTACTTCTCAGCAAGACGCATCGGGTCGGTACCTTCGTCCTTAGCCGACTTGGTAATCCTGTCGTCGATGTCCGTGACATTCATCAGGAAGTTGACCTCGTAACCCAGGTGCGAGAGATACCGGGCGACTATGTCATAGAAATTATATGTTCTCGCGTGCCCCACGTGCAGATAGCTCTGGACGGTGGGTCCGCAGACAAACATAGAGACCTTTCCTGGTACGATAGTGCTGAACGGCTCCTTCTGCATAGTCATCGTGTTGAACATCTTTAGGTCGGACTGCTTGAAGAAACTGGCCACAGGCTCTTCCTGAACTTACCTTCGTTTTTGAAGTATAAATGTGAGTAAAACGAGGCAGGACCATTGATTTACGAGAAGAGGCTCGACTCCTTCGCTGACATCGTCAAGGAGCTGAGCATCCTCGACCTTGACGCCGGGATAAGAGCGGTCGGAAAATACAAGGCAAAGAAGTGCTTCGTGTTCGTGACCCGGTCACCGAAAGGCTTCACCTCGCTTCTGTACAGCATCAAGACATCGAAGAAGGAAGCTCTGCCCGACAAGCGGCTCCTCGCGAAGGAATTCCCCGATCTGAGCACCACAGAAGGATTCCTCGCGCAGGTAATCGCGAAGCCTGTAAAGGCCTCAGCCTATTAGTTCGGGCCTCGTCTCGGCAATCCGCTTCTGTGCCAGTCGGACGTATCCCGCGTCAGTCTCGTAACCGACGAAGTGCCTGCCTGTCTTGACTGCCGCGATGCCCGTCTGTCCTGACCCAATGAAAGGGTCGAGTATCACATCATCCCTGAACGTGTACAATTGTATGCATCTGTAGGGCAGCTCCACTGGAAAGGGTGCGGGATGCCCAATCTTCCTAGCCGGTTCGGCGTCGAATCGCCATACGCTCTTCGTGAACTCTAGGAACTCGTCCCTAGCGACAGTACTCTCTTTACCCGCCGCATCACGCGAGAACGAGCCCTTTGAGAAGACGAGGATATACTCGTGCGTGTCTCTGAGCGTCGGGTTGCTCGCGGAAAGCCAGCTGCCCCATGCCGTGGAAGGGCTACTACTGGCCTCCTTTGCCCAAATTACCTCTCCCCTCATCAGGAATCCCAGACGTAGCATGTCCTCGATTATCAACGCGTGCAGCGGAATGTAGGGCCGTCGCCCTAGGTTCGCTATGTTGATGCAACACCTCCCACCCGTGACGAGGACGCGCCTAGTCTCCGACCAGACCCTCACGAGGAATTCCCGGTATTCCTCCAGCGTCATGTCCTTGTCGTAGTCCTTTCCAACGTTATAGGGCGGTGAGGTTACCATCAGGTGGACACTGCTGTCCGGGAGTCTCTCCATTCTCTCGCTAGAACCAAGAAACACAGTGTCCAGGACCTTCTTGGGGATAGAGTTCTCGACGTAATCCTCCAGATTCTTCTTCTGCAGTCTCTCGTACATCCTGCTCCCGTAGAACCTCGTCGAATCGTGGCTTATCCTTCCGGGTGAACCGAAGGAACTGGTACTCGTCCTCTTGCGATTCGCCAAGAACGCGTGAACCTTTCGCGCGCGTCTTATAACGATTGTAGGTCTCTCGGTCGTCGAAGATGGTGGAGCTAGTCGAGATTGATGATGCTGATTTCCAGGCCTGGAAACAGATGGCCGTCGACGAATATTTCACCGAGAAGGTCAGGGCGGGCAACGACGGCCCGGACTCGCCAGACCACTCGAGGATTGAATTCGAGTCTCTCCTCCCGTACGGGCGGCTCACCAAAAACAACTACATCTTCTCAATAGTGGATGAGAAACAAGGCAGCCGGAAGGTGGGTATACTCTGGTATGCAGCGGACGCTCCAGACCTTCCACGCGACACTTTGTTCCTCTACGACATCAGGATAGATGAGGGTATGCGTGGGAAGGGATACGGTAAGGCTACCATGCTGCTACTCGAGCAGCGAGCAAAGGAACTTGGGAAGAAGAGAATCGCCCTTCACGTCTTTGCGCACAATGAGAGAGCTCACAGGCTCTACGAGGAACTCGGATACAGACCCACAAACATCATGATGGCCAAGGAACTGTGAATACGACCCTGGGCTCTCGCGCACACAAGCACAGATACGTACAGATGAGAGCAAAAAAAGATTCGGAGCAGGATACTCTTTAAGACGTCTGTATTGTGCCGACTGCTTTGGTATCTTGCTTGCTTAGCTGCGTACCATAGCCAACCGAACACACGTTCATTCGTCAGCTCCGCCGCGGACTGGGAAGATCTCCCGCACGAGAGCTTGGCATCAGGAGGTCAATGGGAGGACTTATCCGGAAGCAGGACATTTGTCAACGGGGATTCAAGTGAAGAAACTGCCTTTAGTGCGCGTCGTAGAGGTTGCCTTCCTCACCAAGGAAACTGAGGAATGCGCCAGATTTTATCGTAAAATCGGGCTTGAATATCCAGCTCGCCCAAACAAGAAACACATTCATTTTGCCGATGTCGGTGAACAGTACTTCGGCTTCGCGCATGAAGACAGAGGATTCATGAGCGGATACGGGGACGCAAAGGTAAAGATCCCGCTGCACATCGCCTTCGAGGTACCATTGGACCAAATGGACGAGAGCATCACTTTTCTGAAGCATAAAGGAATAAAGTGCAGCCCCAAGATTGAGGACTCAAAAGGCTGGCACGGATCAAAGCGGTCATGGAGCGTGTATTTCTCCGACCCTGCTGGCAACATAGTGGAGCTGTGGGCCCCAGAGAAGTAGTTGCTTTCATGCCTGCTGTTCCCTGCATGCATACCTCTCGCCCTTGCTGTCATGCATACGCAAGCACTGACACGTACGGACGGGAGTAAGATTAGTAGTAAACAGGTTCACAAACAGAAGTATTTGAGAGAGCGAACTTGGTGCGGGGAGTGGGATTTGAACCCACGAACCCCTAAGGGAGCGGATTACTCCTCTAGAGCCGGCCTGATCTTGAGTTTCGGCACGAATTCCGCCGCCGTTGGCCGTGCTTAGCTATCCCCGCGTTCGGGGCGAGTGTCTGCATCTGTCAAAAGGGTTCCTACTGGCTCGTGATAGCGCAGACTCTGCTCGTCTTGCGGAGGAGTCTGTTGAGGGCTATCTCAACGATGATGTTGCAGTATCGCGCGAGCTGTCCGAAATCCGAGATTATCGCCCTCATGTATGGATATTCGGACTCGAGGGACTCGGGCATCAGCTCTCTTTCGAGCTTCAACGTCGCGTCGATTTCGCCCATCGCCTTCTCGATGGTCTGGACGTCAGGAGTCAGCAGACTCTCCATGGTGCTCTCGAACGCCTGCTGCGCCTTCCGTGCGAGGTTCTCTATTCTGGAGACCATCTGCTCATCGACGTTCATCCCGATTTCCTTGAAATTCACGATTTCTTCAGTGAGCTCCAGGATTATCCTCCCGATTTCCTCTATCGTCTTGGCCGAGACCCTGTCTCCGGAAGTGTGTAGCGGACTCTCAAGCCCAATCTTTCCCGAAATCTCCCTGTTGCTCAGGGCGACCAGCAGCTGCCTCACAATCAGCCAATAGAGCTCGTCGACCTCCTGCTGGCTTCTTCGTATCTCGTTGAGTAGGCCCGGACTCCCACTTCTGAGGGCCTCGATCGAGGCCTCGAGACTTCGAGAGACCAGCAGCCTGAGGCGCCTGATTAAGGAGTCGACGGGGAACTTCGTCGGATCCATGAAGCTCTGCGCTAGGAGTTTGTTCTCCTGCGACTCGACTATCTCCACGCCTCTGAGACGACGGAGCGTCGCGCTGCCATGCGAAAGCATGGATGTCCTAATCTTGCCTCTGGAACTCAGCTCTATTGAGTCATAGCCCAGCATGTAGCAACTCACGATCAGCTTGGAGAGTAGCTCGTCGTTGCTCACCTGGTCTACCTTTATCGAAGCCTTGACCGTCTTGAGGCTGCCACTGAGGGGTATGAGCCTCAGAGTGCCGTCGGACTCCTCCTTCACCATCAGGTTGTCGCCCTCGTGGAGCTTCATGCTCCTGACATAGCCAGCGGGGATGGACACCGTGAGGGTTGAGTAACCGACTTTCTGCACCTTTCTTAACTCGCTCACAATAGTACTTATATCTATATACTATATATACAATATGCTTATTATGCTAATGACAGCCTTAAATTTCAAGGCCAAGTCTTTGAAGTCAGAAGATTTTTCCTGGATGATTGGCGGCGCCCAGGGTAGCGGAGTCGACACTTCGGCCAATATTTTCGCCAAGGCCGCCGCACAAGGTGGTCTCCAGGTCTATGGCAACAGAGAGTACTATTCGAACATCAAAGGCGAGCACAGCTACTTCAGGGTGAGGCTGAGCAAGGTTGTCGTCAGGTCCCATGTCGACAGGGTCGACATGCTCGCTACGTTCGACGACGAGACGGCAGTAAGGCACGCTTGGGAGGTTCAGACGGATGGTGCGATAATCTACGACCCGTCACTGGGTGGCAATTCCATCGACAACATCCCGACCATAGAGGCCAACGTGCTAAAGCGGCTCTACTCAAAGCTCGATGCCAACAGCCTTCCTCACACGGTCGAAGGGGTGCTGGAAGCGGCGAGGAGGAACGGCGTGCACATCTACTCGATTCCGTATGTCGAGCTCCTGAAGAAGGTTGGCGACCAGGTGGGAGAGACATCCCTCAGCTCACTTACGAAGATGACCAACGTGATGGCCGTCGCTGCTTCTTTCGCGCTACTGGGCTATCCACAGGAGCAGGTGAATGAGGCCATCAGGAAGCAGTTCAAGTCGAAGCCCAAGGCCGCCGAGATGAACGTGGCGACAATCGCCGCAACCTACGACTACGTCCGACAGAAGTACAACGGCGGCTTCGGATACAAGCTGGAACCCATACCCATGACGGAGAAGAGGATTCTGCTAAGAGGGAGCACGACGGTCGGAATAGCCAAGATTCTCGCCGGCTGTAGGCTGCAGACCTACTACCCGATAACGCCCGCGAGCGACGAGAGCGAATACCTGGAAGCGCACGAGAATATCGACCTCGAAACGGTGATCAACAACGAAGTCGCTTCGATGAGAGGTGCCGTTGCGGTCGTCCAGACAGAGGACGAAATAGCCGCGGTGACCATGGCCGTCGGAGGGGCGCTCACCGGTACGCGTGCCTCTACCTCCACGTCGGGTCCCGGCTTCTCTCTGATGGCGGAGGGCATCGGATGGTCCGGCATCAACGAGGTTCCCCTTGTGGTGACTCTCTACCAGAGGGGCGGTCCCAGTACCGGTCTGCCTACGAGGCACGAGCAAGGCGACCTTCGGTTTGCACTCCACATAGGCCATGGTGACTTCCCGCGAATGGTGCTGGCAAGCGGCGACCTGGAAGAGATGTTCTACGATGTCCCGAAGTCGTTCAACTATGCCGAGCGGTACCAGTTGCCTGTAATCCACATCGTCGACAAGGCGATGGCGAACTCGGACATGACATACAAGATGTTCGACCCCTCGCTCGCGAAGATCGAGAGGGGACAGCTGATTACCGGCATGGTGTCCGGACACGAAGATGGTTACTTCGACAGGTTCAAGGAGACGACTTCCGGCGTCTCTACGCGCCCCGCGATAGGCACGAAGGGTGGGATATACTGGAACACCGGGGACGAGCACGACGAGAGGGGTCACATCTCCGAGGACCCCGCTAACAGGATGATGATGATGGAGAAGAGGATGAGGAAACTGGACCTTGCGGCGAAAGAGATCCCGCTGGAGGAGAAGATCCATTTCTTCGGGCCCAAGGATGCCAGCATCACCATCGTCAGCTGGGGGTCGACCAAGGGCGCCATCCTCGATGCGATGCGGGCGCTGGACACGGACGGTATCTCGGTGAACTTCCTCCAGATTCGTCTGATACAGCCATTCCCGACGGAGTATGTCAAGGACGTGCTCTCCCATGCGAAGCAGGTGGTCGACGTTGAGATGAACTATTCCGGTCAGTTAGGCGGCGTGATAAGGGAGATGACATGTGTCCCGATTGAGCGGTACATCGTCAAGTACAACGGAAGGCCGATGTCGTCGGAAGAGATCTACGGAGCGGTAAAGCAAATCGCTGAAGGTTCGGCCACGAACAGGATAGTGTTGAAAAATGGCACTTAAGCTAAGAGACCTCAAGAGCGACTTCCACAACGACTGGTGCCCTGGCTGCGGAGATTTCGGCGTCCTCAGCGCCGTCCAGATGGCGCTCGCGGAGTTGAACGTCGACCCGGACAGGATGGCCGTCGTCTCTGGCATCGGTTGCTCCGGAAAGACGCCTCACTTCCTCAATACTTACGGCGTGCACACGCTGCACGGGCGATCCCTCCCCTTCGCGACAGGCATCAAGCTCTCCAATCCCAAGCTCGAAGTGGTCGCCTGCGGAGGCGATGGGGACGGGATGGGCATAGGAGCAGGCCACTTCGTCAACTCCGGAAGGAGGAACGTGGACCTTGCCTACATAGTCTATGACAACGGGGTCTATGGGTTGACCAAGGGACAGGCCTCCCCCACTCTCAAGCTCGGCATGAAGACGAAATCGCTCCCTCTCCCCAACATCAACCAGGGGATTAATCCGCTGATGCTCGCGCTGGCTGCAGGCTATACCTTCGTCGCAAGGGGCTACGCCTACGACGTCAGACATCTCAAGGATATCATAAAGAAGGCCATCCAGCACAAGGGATTCGCCTTCGTCGATGTCCTGCAACCTTGTCCTACCTACAACGACATCCTGACCAAGGAGTACTGGCAGGGAGAAGGATTGCTCGACGCGGCCGGGAGGCCAATGCCCAGGACCTACAAGCTCGACACAACAGGGTACGACGGGGTCGTGAAGACGGACGACGAGGCAGAGATGGAGGAGAAGATCAAGCAGGCGATGATGAAATCATTCGAATTCGGGGACCACACACCTATAGGGATCTTCTACCAGAACGAGCGTATCCCCACCTACGAGGAGAGGCTTGGCGCCCGGATGCCCACATACCACTCCAATCCTCCGGCAGAGCAGGAGCTCGCGGGAAAGGATGGTACCCCGCTTGCCGCAGTTCAAAGGCTACTCGACGAGTTCAGTGTGAACTAGCGCGCTTCATGCCATCGGCCCTCAGATAGAGCGACCAGTACCCACACCATTCTCCGTACAGCCTGTCGATTCCTTCAGGGTCGAACTCTGCACCATAGATCTCTTCCACCATCTTCGTCGCCGGTCCCATGTTCAGCTGTATCTTTCTGATACGGCCCAGCCCGCGGAAGAGTATGAACTGCGCCGACCAGTCACCTATGCCCTTTATCCGCTTCAGCCTTTCCTCCGCCTTCTCGTAAGGCGCCGTCCTGAGGAACTTCTCGTCCAGGTCCTCGAAGGAAGACATCAGCGCCGAGATACGCTCCGCGTTCCTCCTGTTCCTCGTTGCAGCTAAAATATCGGCGACCTTAGCGGTCTTCAGTGTCTGATAATCAGGGAACGCTCTGTACGTCCTGCCATCCAGCTCCACGCTTCCTCCAAATTTCTCCCTCATCGTGTCCTTCACCCGCTTCGCCACAGGCATCTGAGACCGCTGCGACAGCAGG
>JASHPA010000213.1 GCA_030038365.1 Nitrososphaerales archaeon | reverse complement strand
GTTCATGCCTAGGGCTGCCAACGACCGGGAGCAGGTCGTCAAGACCCAGTTCATAGACGTCCTGGCTGACACCCAGCTTGAGCCGGCCGAGCTCGTCGTGGATGCGGGCGTCAGCGACCTGAAGGTGCTCTACCGGAACGGCAAGATAGCGATGCCCGTCCTGCTGACTATTCAGACCTCCACGGGGACACACAGGGGCGTGCACATGAGCAGGCTAGTTGAGGCTGCTTCGGCGAAGCAGGGAGCCAGTATCGAGAGTTGGCTGAAGTCCATCTGTTCCGAGGTGAACAAGACACAGCCCGGGGCGCGCGTCTCCTGCTCCTTCGAGATACCCTACGCTGACCAGTTCATCCCCGTGGTCGTGAAGACGAGCGAGAAGGGTTCTATCAGATACCAGTTCACAGCCAAGGGGATGACGGCCTGCCCCTGCAGCAAGAGGATGATAGGGATAGGCCACATGCAGAGGGCGGAGATTACGATGGCCCTGGACGGCAGGAGGCCGTTGGACTCTACTTTGACGATACGGAAGATGAGCGAGTGCTTCTCGGCCATCCCCACCGAACGCATGAAGCGGGTCGAGGAAGCCAAGAAGATACTCGAGGCCCAGGAGAACGCCCGGTTCGCGGAGGACCTGGTCAGGGAGTGCGTGAAGCGCTTCCCGAACGCCCTCTATGTGAAGTCGAGGTGCTTCGAGTCGATACACGCGCACGATGCCGTCGCGACGTGGTCGAAGAGCGCCAAGCCGGCGCCCTTCTGAGTCCTACTGGGGTCCCGGCTGCGTGACGGCAGGAGGGACCGCCGCTGGCTGGACGGCAGGCTGTGCTGGCGCGTCCGCCTTCGGAGCCTCGCTGCGCATCGTCATGTACCCGTTGTTCTCGAGCCAGTCCGCGTGGTCCTTGATGTAGCGCCAGATGATGTCGGCGCGCCTGTTGTCGAAGTCCCATGGCGAGACGAGGACGATGTCCCTCTCCCGTATCCACATCCTGCGTTTCATCTTCCCGCGGATGCGGCAGAGCCTGGTTACCCCATCCACGCACTGGACGACGACCTGGTTACCGCCGGAAATCTTGATGACCCGTCCGAGAAGCTCTCCCGCCTGTGGGAGGACGAGCTCCTTCAGGTGGGCTTCGTTCAGGACCTTTCTCTTACCCAACTCAGTCTCCTCATCTGTGAGTAGCAGGCACCGCAGAGGTTCTTGAACGTTCTGGATTCTTCGTTGAAGATGATGCTCGAGTGTGACCTGCAGATCGGGCGCTGGCAGTCGCCGCACGTCAGCTTCGCGACGGAGTTACAGTTGTAGCACTTCACCATCTTTGGCCACCCCAACCGCTGCCGCTGTTCCTCCTGTTGCGGTAGCCACCCCTGTAACCGCCCCGGTAGCCGGACCTCCGACCTCCGGAATACCTCTCGTTCTGCAGCTCGGTGATTGTCCCCCGCGAGTTCACATAAAAGTTGTGCTGGGCATCCTCCGGGCGCATGGGCTTTATCTCAGCCCTGGTCAGGCCAAGTATCCTCTCGAAGTCCGGCTGCTCGTCGTAGGAGACGAACGTGTAGGCCTTTCCGCTGTCGCCTGCCCTGGCCGTCCTTCCCACCCTGTGGAAGTAGATCAGCGGGTCCTCGGGGACGTCGTAGTTGATCACGCAATCCACCTGTGAGATGTCGATACCTCGGCTCGCGACGTCTGTCGCGACCAGGACATCGGCGTGGCCCGACCTGAAGACACCCATCGAGTGGTCTCTTTGGTGCTGGCTGAGGTCTCCGTGCAGCGGGACCGCGTTGATGTAGCGCCTCTGGAGCTCCCTAGCGAGCTTGTGCGCGCCGTACTTGGTCCTGCAGAAGATTATCGTGCTCGCCGGCCTCTCCTTCTCAAGGAGGTCGAGAAGCAGGTTCAGCTTCTCATCTGAGTCTCCCACGGCGTAGAATTGCTCGAGCGTCTCTGCCTGCGGCTCGTCAGCGGAGACGAGTATCTTCTCAGGATTGCGCATGTACTTGTAGGCGATGTCCGTTATCCTCTTGGGCATCGTCGCCGAGAAGAGGCCCATCTGCCTGGGCTCGGGGACCGAGTCCAAGATGAACTCGATGTCTTCGATGAACCCCATGTCGAGCATCGTGTCCGCCTCGTCAAGTACGACGAACCTGACCCTGCTAAGGTCGAGGCTCCCGCGCTTGATGTGGTCCATGATGCGCCCGGGGGTCCCTACGACGACGTGGACACCATGGTCCAGCGCTTCCAGCTGCACGTTGATCGACTGACCGCCGTATATCGTCAGGACCTTGATCCTGGTGTAGGCCGCGAGCTTCTTCAGCTCGGCGGTTATCTGCACGGCGAGCTCTCTTGTCGGAGCGAGCACGAGTGCCTGGACGTCACGGTTGTCGGAGTTTATCCCGTTCAGCATCGGCAGCCCGAAGGCGGCCGTCTTACCGCTACCCGTCTTTGCCTGTCCTATCACGCTGCGGCCTGATAAAAGAGGGCCGATCGCGAGTTCCTGGATCGGGAATGGCTTCTCGAATCCAGCAGACCTCACACCCTTTAAGAGTGAAGGATGCAAGTCCATTTCTTCGAAACTTTTCATTTTTGTTTGCTTTTCCACAGCAATATCGATGTCAGAGAATCAGAGCGTAAGCCGTCCTGAATCAACAAACCGCGAATTGCAGTAATTTTTAAGTCCTCCATCCTTTATTTAAGCTTATCAGTGCGGGAGGCTGTCGCGGGCGCAGACCCGGATATGAAGGCTTGGACGCCGGCGTTGAACTCAGCCGCGTTCTCCATGTGGGGGAAGTGCCTCGCGTTCGAGACTATCATGGCGCGCGACCGGGGGATCGCTGCCGAGGTGAGCTGCCCGATACGACGTAGCCAGAGGGCGCTCGAGGACCCGTTGACGATCAGAGCCGGTGGAGCGATTCTCGAGGCGCGCTCCCTGAACGGCGGCAGCTTCGTCCGGAGCTCCGCTATGGTCCTGGAGTTATCGAGCATCATCGACCTGACCTCATCGGACATCGCCTTGAACGCGCCCGGCTGGTCCTGCACGCCGTCCACGTTCAGCTCCACCGCTTTCTGGATGTTTCCCGCGTCGAGCGCCGCAAGGGATGGTTTGAGGGAGCGTGTCTGGAATCGCCTGGCGGAAAGGGCGACCGAGGGGCTACGCAGCAGTAGGGCGAAAAGCTGCCCGGAGTTCGTTTCGTCCTCGACGAGCAGGGTGGCAATGGCAGGCTCGACCAGGACCAGCGTACGGACGAGCTCCGGGTGCTCTGAGGCGAGATAGGCCGCGGTGAACCCCCCGTATGAGTGACCCACGAGGTGGACGGGTCCGACCCCGAGCTTCCCGATGAAGGACTTCAGGTCCGCGGCGTTGTTGGCTATGGTGCTGTCGCTGATGTCATCTGCGCGGGTGTTCGGGTGTGCATACCGCCTGCTGTAGGAAAACGTCCTGTAGTTGTTCTTCGAAAAGAAATCAGCCTGAGCCCGCCATGCGCGGTAGTCTGTCGGTATGCCGTGCGAGAACACGATCGGCTCTCCGGCCCCTCTCTCTTCATAGTAGAGCTCGACGCCTCCCGCATCGAGGACAGGCATCCCGCGAAGTGGTCGCACCGCGTCCTATAAGCAGTTCTGGTCGCTCATCCCGCGGCCTTCGGCGCAAGCTCCTCCTTGTGGCGGAGCACGTACGCTGATATCGCGGCTATCCAGAGGAGTACACTGCCCAGGAAGAGCCTCTCGATGAGGCCGCCAAAGCGGTCATTGATTCTGTGGGCGACGAAGGGCGCGAGCAGATCGACGAGACAGAATATCACCGCTATCACGGCTATGGGGAGGGCGACGCGCCTGAGCCTGTCGAGCGCCGCACTCCCGCGTATGTTGAGCGAGAACGCGAGCGCCCCGAACGCACCACCGAGGAAGGCCAGGACCGCCACGACGAGATGGATCGCGCCGTGCCATGAGAGGGGCACGCCGGGACCGTCGGTAGGGAATATGGCGAGCAGAATGGCACCGATGGACCAGACGCCGAAGAGGTACCTGGCCGTCCGGAACTTGGAGAGGTCCGCTCCCATCAGCGTGAGGGTACCCAACAGCGCGAACATGAACTCAAGGGAGAGTATCCCGCGGTTCAGGAAGTTCGCAGTCATGATGTAACCGTACGGGCCTACGGCAAGGTCGCTCTCCGCCTGGCTGATGGGACTGTAATGGGGCGGGAGCGACTGGGCTATGATATCGAGGATGAGGTACAGGAATACGCCTGTCAGCGCCACCGAGTAGCGGCGCGTCACCTTCGAGGCGTCGCTCACTGTTCCATCATCGCCTCGATTTTGCGGCGGGCGTCGTCAAGGATCCTCGCGACCTCCACGCGTCTCTCCTGAGACATCTCCGGAAGGTAAACCGTTATCGTGCGCTCGAGCCTCCTCGCGCTGCGCAGGATTGGGAAGTCACCACGCGGGCCTCCCTCCATCGAACCGAGGAACTCGTCTAGAGGAGCACGGTTCCTGGAAAGGAATTCTTCCCCTGCAGCCGTCATTTTGTAGGTCATCTTGCCGTCCGACTCTGAACTCTCTGCGTAGCCGCTGTCCGCGAGCCACTGGAGCGTAGGATAGATGACTCCGGGGCTTGGTTCGTACCGGCCGCCAAACAGCGATGATATCTGCTTCGACACTTCATAGCCATGCATCGGTCGCGCCTTCAACGTGTCGAGGACGAGAAGCTTCATGGTCCCTCGCCGGATGAAACGGTTGACTCTCGCGCGTCTTACCGATAACAAGACATATCTCGATATATCGAGATATGTCGGTACTAGATAAGCATTAGCCCGACGGATTCCCCTTGCTCCTCGTTACGCATATCTAATGCGGCCAGAAGGGTGCAGAACCAGCAACATGCCAGGAGCCGGACGCGGTACAGCGGATATCGATGACTCCGGCGATGATGTCCTTCCCAGGTCCATCTTCGTCCCGTCCGAGGACCCCAGGAAGGAATGGCGGGAGACCGTTGGCACCATCCTCTCCGACAAGTTCATGGCTTTCCTCTCAATCCTGCTCCTGCCAATCATCCTAATCCCTCTCTTCATCAGTCTGCCAGCCTACACGGGGTTCTTCGACATCTGCGATGCGACCATCGTAATCTTCTTCATCGTTGAGTACTTCTCCAAGCTGTATCTGGCGAAGAGCAGGTGGGACTTCTTCAGGTCTCCCTGGCATATCGTAGACCTGATAGTGGTCGTACTATCAATCCTGTCCTATCTCCCACTGGTGGTGTTGCAGGGGAGAGGGTCCACAGCGCTTCTTCTTCGGCTCCTCAGGCTCCCGAGAGCTATAGCGGTCGGAGGGAGGACCGCAGGCAGCAGGATAAAGACCAACGCTACGGAGACGGTCTCCGAGACCAAGCGGGCGCCGACCGTCATAAGGCAGGTAGGCACGGACCTGACGACGGAGCACGAACGCCTGACCTGGGACGACGTAAAAGCCCATCTGGCGACCAAGGAACCGGAATGGATCGACATTCACAACATAAACGAGGAGGGGGTGCTCAAGCTCAGTGCGATGCTCAGCGTCCCGCCGCGCCACTTCAAGATCGACCGCGTGGACGAGGTCGTCCCGCACATCGACTTTGTGCAGCAGATGTCGTTCATCTTCCTGCAGTCAGGGGAAATCCAGTATCCCGAGCGGCAGGAACATTTCCTCAGGATATCGAGGCTAGGAGAGACGATCATCACGTGGGGTCCGAAGATAATCTCCACTTCACCTCACGGGATAGACATGTTCGAGAGGACCCTTACCGACATCCGCGCCCATCGCGGCGAGTACAGCTTCACCGTATCCGTGCTGTACGGCATACTCGACGCGACCCTCAGGGAATACAGAGCCCTATTCTCGGAGATGGAGTACGAGATATCCGGTATAGGGAGGACGCCCAGGTCGAAGCTCCCGAAGGACTTCCTCCGGAGGATGTACGACATGAACAGGCAGGTTGCGAGGCTCCTCGCGAACCTCATCCACTTCAAGGAGCTGCTTGGGGTCGCGATATCGAGGCGTCTTCCCGTCGAGGGTTTCGACGACGAGGCCAAGGAGGCGTTCCGCAGGCTCCAGGACGAGACGAGCTATCTTAACGAGATAGCAGACGAGGTCGTCGAGAGCATCCAGACCCTCATCGACATCTACATCAATCAATCCTCTTTTGAGACCAACAGGATACTGAAGATACTCGCAGTCATCTCGGCGCTGTCAATCATCCCCGCGGTCGTTACCGGCCTTCTCGGGACGAACCTCCTCGGTCAGCCCTATCCGCTCCACATCTGGGAGCTCGTCCTCGTCCTGTCGATCACGCTGTCGTTCATCTTCTACTGCTTCATCAAGCTGGGCTGGCTCAAGGCCTAGTCCCGTAAAGGCTCTAGGAATCAGCCCGACGTACTCTGAGCGCCGCCCGTAGTTGTTGTCGAGAGAGGGTTGGAGAACAGGGGCACCGTATACTGCTCGTATGGGTCGGTCCTCCACGCGCCGGTGTTCACGTCGTAGGTGCTGGCTGAGATCATGTTGTTCGCCACGTCGAAGGTGAGGATGGTGACGGTCGCGCCACCCACCCTAGCAGAGTCAGGCGTATTCGAAGTCGCGGTATCGATCCCTCTCCCCGAGAGGTCGGCGTCGGTGTCTGTGCAATCCTGCCTGTCGAACATCAGTTGGTTCCTCCCGTTGATTGGGGCAGTCGTGTTGAAGCCACAGTCGGTGGCGTAGTGTCCGTTCAGCGTCAGGAAAACGTTGGGAGAGTGATTGTCCATCATCGTCGTCAGCGTCGTCACAAAGTCGGTCAGGTCGATGTTATTGCTGGTATCGATGACGTACCCAAACGCGTTTATGTACGCGTGCGGCGCGATTATTGTGTAGTAGTTGGCATACGTCGGATTGTCGAGGATGTTCTCGACCCACTGCAGGACGTCCTCCTGCGCGTTCCACTCTATGTTTACGACGAGGAAGTTCAGACCGCCGACCGAGAAAGTCGCAGCCGTGTTCATCCCTTCGTGATAGTCGCCGGCCCAGGCGATGCCGGGCAACTGATTCATCTGCAGACTCACGCTGGCCGGGTTGAAGGAGGAGGTCCAGGTGTTCCCGCTCCATCCGGAGGTCGATTGGCCGCCCACCAGGTCATCGTGGTTGCCTGCGCACCAGGTATAGGGGATGTCGTTCATGAGTAGAACCGACATTGCCTGATCCGCATTCTGCCACTCCGCCATCACATTTCCGTCCTGTACTATGTCTCCCGTGTGTATCACGAACTTGCCGTTGTAGGTGTTCCAGTTGTCAACGATCCAGTTAGTCATAGAACTATAGATGGCTGGGTTCTTCTCCGAGAGGAACTGCGTGTCGGTAATCCAGAACACCGAGAATGGCGCAGGAGAGGAGGCGGCCGTCACAGACTGTGAGGTCCCCGTCTCTGTGAGGCTCACCGTCTGAGTCTCGGTCGTGGTGCTCGTCAGTGTCTGTGTCACCGTCTGGGTATCGGTCTCTATCTGCGTGCTGGTCGAAATCTGGCTCTGTGTCTCTGTCGCCGTCGAGGTGAGAGTCTGCAAGGATGTCTCGGTGGTCGTCAGCGTCCGCGTCGCGACCGGCCCTAGTACCGTCGACGTCGAGACGATGGAGGTGGTCGCGACGCTCGGGGAGCGGGTATCACGCGCGACCGCGTTTCCGACTTCTGCGCTGGCAAGCCCCACGACGCCGATCGCCAGAGTCGTCCCCGCCCATTTGACGAATTGTCGCCGTGATGTCTTATTTTCACGACTATCGGGCGGCGACATACCGATAATTTCACGATTTTCAGGTCTTATTAAAGAAATCAGGCTGATTCCCAGAAACCGGGATTGCGCTCGGACCTGCCTCATTCGCTCAGCCAGTGGAAGACCCTCCCACGGATTTCTCGAATCGGGCCGCTAACGCAGCGGATAAATGGCGAGAGGAGGCTCCAGCTGGTGATAGGATGGGCCGGAAGGGACCTACCCCTTGCAGAGGGTGGGCCTGTGACACAAGGCTACAAGGGTTCGAGCCGCGGCTGGTTTCGAACCTTGTTGTCATGGTAGATTGCGACCCGTCTCGGTATATTCACCATGGACTAGCCGAAAAAGCCCTATCACATGAGAGGTTTGGAAGCTAGAAGAGGTCCTCTACCTGCCTCTTCCTCGCCTTCTGTTTCTCTGCTGGCTGCTGATCTGGTCGCATACAGGACACACCAAACGCTCTGAATCCGGACTGGTCTGCAATCGAATCTTGTGCACGCTGCACATTTCGTAACTCACTTATGATTCACGATGAGGCCAGATTCACCTCCTAATAGCACTATAATACGCGACTACCCCCATTCTTTACCGGTGACTCTCGGTTCGACCTATCGGGAGCAGGTCACTGGCACGTTGCCCTAATCTTACCTCTTTTATGAGATGTAATCTCTCGCTTGCACGACCAAAACATAACAAACATGGGAGAAGAGGAAAGACAACGACAGGGTATCCGAGCTAGGTTTTATAATAATCCGGCCGTCATCAAATGCATCCGGGGCAGCCGGAGGTCCCCGACAGTGAGAAAGGAATGGATCTCATCGCCTGCTTAGGAGACGTGGTCATCAGGCGTCGTCCGCAGGAAATCAACGTAATGGACAGGTCGAACGGTAAGGCCATAGTGTCCATCCCCCTGTAACCGAATGGTCGGGTTTCGCAGGCCCTATATTCCAAGCGACACTTTGAGATCCTTGTACCTGTTCCTTATCGTGACCTCTGTTACACGCTTATCTCCGAAAAAAGCGGGCCTGGTTGCCAACGTGTTTTGGTCAACCAACCGCCCTAGAGCCAAGCGACGGGAATATTCCCATGGCTTACGCGGTGCTGTTATCTTCGGGTTCCTGGGTCGTTGATGTAGCGTCAGTAGCGCCAGCGTTGTCCGCTTTTGCCTCTTCAATCAACTGACCGCTAGCAAACCTCGGCGAGACCTGGGTGACCTTGATTCTTGCCTTCTGGCCTACTTTTGTCCCTGGTACAAAAATCACGAACCCATCGATCTTGGCAATGCCTTCACCTCGCTTGCTGGTGTCGGAGATAGTAACATCGTACTCCTTACCGACCTCAACTGGTTTCTTGAAGGAGGAACCGCCGAATCCACCGCGGTTATAGCCGCCACGTTGTCCGAAACTCAATCCTATAATTCACGCCCCTACTGTTAGTTCTTCAGTAAACCAACGCCAGATCGGTCTCTTATTAAACATGAATTCGGCCACGCTCGTCATCCCGGAGAACCACAAGACGACTCGTCATCCAAAAAAGTAGCAGACTGATCGAGAATATCGGGGAAGTGAGAAGCATGCACAGGCCCTGGCATCGATTTTCGCGCCTTTCCTTAATAAGGTACCCTTGCACGCAGCATCCGGAATCCAGTTTGTATCAATCATCACTCGCAGAAAGGAAAATCAGGCTCGCCAAGAGAGCAAGGAAGGGTGACTCAGATTATCTTCATGCCCAGCTTATCCTCGCCGGGCGGACAGTAACAAGAGATGTCATAGCGGGCATGTCGCACTCATACTACTTCGATTGCGGATGCGTAAGGAGATTTCAGTCCAACGTGCCCCTGAGCGAGCGCGAGTCGCTCGAACCATGTAATGAGCACGAAGGATTGCTCATGATGGGACGGCCGGCACGTACATAACATCTCCCTCGGCCCCCAAAGTCTCACCAGACCGGTCAGTGTTCTGGAAAACCAAACACGCCTCGATAAATGGTCGCAAAATCGGTCAATAGATTGTGCTAAGTTTCCCCGTCGCGTCCCCATTTGGCAAAAAAGGTGGGACCTATCCCTTGAAAGCAATGGGCCGGAAGGGATTTGAACCCTCGACCTCTCGATTATCAGTCGAGTGCTCTAGCCAAGCTGCCCTCGCAGGTTTGCGATCTGAGCTACCGGCCCACGATGAGGGCACGAAGGTTTCCCGCTATAAGCGTGACAAGGGAATAGAGCCGCGCGTCACCGACTGCTCAACACCGACAAGACATTATTAGGTGAGCAGGTATAGCTCGTCTACCTTGCCAAACCTAGGCCGAAGGCTCGAGGGAAGAGTCGCAATCGTAACGGGGGCATCGAGAGGGATAGGGCGGGCCATATCCAGGAAGTTCGCCGAGGAGGGAGCCAGACTGGTCCTGAACTACAACGCATCGCAGAACGAGGTCGAGGAGCTCCAAAGAGAGATAAA
>JASHPA010000212.1 GCA_030038365.1 Nitrososphaerales archaeon | reverse complement strand
TACGGGAACTGCACTGGAATTCCGACGGTCGCCGGTGACATCGAGTTCGACGAGTCCTTCGAGCGGAACTGCCTAGTGGATGTCGCGTGCGTCGGCCTGGGGAAGAAGGGTACCCTGATCTTGGGAGAGGCGAAGTTTCCCGGCGATATACTCGTCCTAGCCGGCGGCAGTACCGGGCGCGACGGCATCAGGGGCGCTACCTTCGCCTCGAAGAACCTCTCCAAGTCCGCCGACGACGAGCGCTCTTCTGTGCAGGTCCCCGATCCCTTCACCAAGAAACTCCTCATCGACGCGCTCCTGGAGGCGGCGGCGACAGGCCTGATACGCGGCATGAAGGACCTGGGAGGAGGGGGTCTGTCCACCGCGCTGTCCGAGGTCGCGTCAAACGGGCGCACGGGTCTCGACGTCGACCTCGATCGTGTCATCATCCGCGAGCCCGACATGTCTCCTTCCGAGATAATGATCTCCGAGTCGCAGGAGAGAATGCTCCTCATGCTCGACCCGAAGACGGCGGGACCGGTTCTGGACATCCTGCACAAGTACGATGTCCCTTACTCCGAGATCGGGCGCGTTACCGGGGACCGGAACCTGACGATAAGATGGCGAGGCAGAGTCGTCGCGTCCCTTCCGGCGGAGTTCGTCGTAAACGCCCCGCTGATACCGTGGCCCAGCGTCGAGCCTCCTCGCCGCGCGACAAAGAGGGTCGCCCCGAGGAGCGACATCGGCCGCTCGATCGTTTCGCTCATCGCCTCACCCAACATAGCGAGCAGGCGCTGGGTGTACCAGCAGTACGACCACGAGGTCGGGCTGAGGACCGTCCTCAAACCCGGACAGCACGACTCGGCTCTCCTGAGGCTTCCCCACGGCCGGATGCTGGCCGTGAAGGGGGACGGGAACAGTGCCCAGTGCAGCCTCGACCCCTACAACGGGGCTGCCGGCTGCGTCGCCGAGTCCTGCAGGAACGTCGTCGCGGTGGGGGCAGAACCCATCGCCATGGTGGACCACCTCCAGTTCGGCGACCCTTCCGACCCTCAGGTCTACTGGTCCTTCCGGCGCTCGATAGAGGGGATGGCCGACTACTGCAGGGCGCTGAACGTCCCTGTCGTCGGCGGCAAGGTCAGCTTCTACAACGAAGACTCGTCGTCAAAGAAGGCGATCAAGCCATCGCCGATCGCCCTGGTGGTCGGTCTCGTCCCAGACGAGAAGCATATCGTCCCAATGGGGTTCTTGGGCGAAGGAGACACAGTCATCGCCGTGGGACGCACCCACCCGGAGCTGGGCGGCTCAGAGTACCACAGGCTCCTCGGCGCCCTGGACTGCGGCGTCGCGCCCAAGGTCGACCCTGCAACAGATGCCAGGCTCTACCGCGCCGTCCGGGACCTCATCCGTAGCGGCAAGGTCTCCTCCATGCATGACTGTTCCAGGGGAGGCATCGCCATCGCGCTCGCCGAGATGTGCATGGCGGGCAGGTTCGGCGTGTCCGTCGACCTCAAAAAGTCACCGAACCGCTGCCGGCACCTCGATGAGATAGCCTTCTCCGAGTCCCACGGCAGGTTCCTGATCGCCTCGGGAGACGCAAGGTCGGTCACACGCGAGCTGAGGGACTGCAAGGTACCGTACGCGGTCATCGGCGACGTTGAAGGCCAGTCGCTCAAGGTCAGGGCCGGGGAGAGGAAGGTCACCGAGCTCGATGTGACGACGCTCCGGGAAAGCTTCGAAGGTAGCCTGCAGAGGTTGATGGACTGATGGGCGCGAGAGAAGCCTGCGGCGTGATCGGCGCATACTCCTCCAAGGGCGCCGACGTGACCCCGAAGCTGCTCAAGGGGCTCGAGGCGCTCCAGCACCGCGGCCAGGAATCGTGGGGGATCGCGGTCGACGCCAAGCCCGTATTCAAGAAGATGGGCCTGGCCTTCAACTGGTACAACTACGCCCAGGAGCTCGTCGGCTACAAGGGAAGGGCGGGCATAGGCCATGTCAGGTACTCGACGAAGGGCAGGTCTAACCTGAACAACGCGCAGCCCGTCCAGATAGGTTCCGAGTTCTCGATCGCGCACAACGGGACCATAGTCAACGCCGAGCATCTGGCCCAGGCTGTGTCCCGCGTCTACAAGGGAAAGTGTGGAACAGACACCATGGCCGCGGGCTATCGCCTGCTCCAGATACTCCGGGAGGAGAACGACTGGTTCTACGCTTTCGAGAGGTTAGGCAAGGAGCTCATAGGCTCCTACTCCTTCGTGATACTGAACCGGAGAGGAGAGGTCTTCGCCGCCCGCGACCCTCGCGGCTACCGTCCGCTGTGCCTGGGCTTCCATCGGGGCTCGCGTACCTACGTCGCGGCCTCGGAGAGCTGCGCCCTCGCGGCCATCGACGCAGAGTTCATACGAGACATCGAACCCGGGGAGATGGTCAGGCTGGGAGGCCCCCAGAGAGGCCTCGAGTCCTTTCGGTTCGCGCCGAAGACCGAAACGGCGTACTGCTCCTTCGAGTATACCTACTTCGCGCACCCGTCGTCGAAGATCAACGGCGTCAGCGTATACGAAGCCCGGAAGAAGGTAGGCCGGATGCTCGCGGCAAGGCATCATATGAAGGGCGACGTGGTGATACCCGTCCCGGACTCGGCTAGACCGGCCGCCCTCGGATACTCCGTCGAGAGCCGGATCCCGATGGACGAAGGACTGATGAAGGATAGGTACCGGCGGAAGGGCAGCATACGGAGCTTCATCGAGCCCCGCCAGAGCGGACGGGAGGAGGTCGTGAAGAGGATAATCCCGATCCGCGAGGCGATCCAGAAGAAAGAGGTAATCGTGGTTGACGACAGCGTCGTCCGGGGTACGAGCTCGAAGATAATCGTCGACTCGCTCAAGAACGCCGGCGCGAAGAAGGTACGGATGGCCGTGACGTTCCCTCCCATCGCCCATCCGTGCTACATGGGCGTCGACTTCCCCAGCAAGGAGGAGCTGCTCGCATACCAGGTCGCGAACGGAGACAACAGCGCAGCCGCGATAGGCAAGAAGGTCGGAAGGGCGATAGGGGTCGCGGAGTTCCAGTACAACGACATAGACGGTCTTGCCGAGGCGATTGGGCTCCCAAAGTCCAGCATGTGCTTCGCCTGCATAAACGGCGACTACAGGAAGCTGGGGATAGACCCCGGCTCCAAGATAAAGAAGGAGATGGGCCGCTGAACCTCAAGATAGGGGTGCTCGTCTCGGGACGCGGTTCCAACCTGGAGGCCGTCCTCCGTGCGATCAAGAGGCGCAGGATACGGGGCGCGGAAGTCGCCGTCGTCATAAGCAACAAGCCCGGCGTGAAGGCGCTGGAGATCGCCAGCAGGTTCGGCGTCGCCTCCGTGGTGATACCTTCGGAGGGCCTCGAGAGGAGCGCCTACGACAAGAAGGTGTCCGAGTGCCTTGCCGACCATGGCGTCGAGCCCGGCACCGGGCTGGTGCTGCTAGCGGGTTTCATGCGGCTCCTGTCTGCAGATTTTGTAGGGTCGTTCAGGGGAAGGATACTCAACATCCACCCGTCCCTACTGCCCTCCTTCCCCGGCCTAGACGCACAGAAGCAGGCTCTCGACTATGGCGCGAAGGTCGCCGGCTGCACCGTCCACTTCGTCGTGCCCGAGGTTGACGCGGGGCCGATCGTGCTGCAGCAGGCGGTCGATGTGAGGGAGAAGGACACGGCCGAGACGCTCTCAGCGCGTATACTCCGCAAGGAGCACGTCCTCTACCCTCTCGCCGTGAAGCTTTTTGTCGAGGGGAAGCTCAGCATCGAGGGAAGGAGGGTCAGGATAAGAGATTGACCGGCGTCATCATGGACGGCAAGGCCGTCGCGGCCCAGGTGAAGCAGACCCTCAAGGAGGAGGTCGAGTACATGAAGAAGGTGGGGGTCCCGCCGAAGATCGCGACGATCCTCGTTGGGGACGACCCGCCCTCAAAGATCTACCTGGCCAGCAAGCACAAGGCGGCCGAGGAGGTGGGCATAGCGTCCGAGAACCACACACTTCCCGGCTTCTCGTCCGAGGCGGATGTGGCTGACCTGATAGACAGGCTGAACGCCGACCCCTCGGTCAACGGCATACTCCTCCAGCTTCCGCTTCCTCAGCACATCGACGGAATGCGCATGATAGAGAGGATATCTCCCCGCAAGGACGTCGACGGCCTGACCTCCGCGAATATGGGGTTGCTCTTCTACGGGCAAGCCAGCCTGATACCCTGTACCCCTCGCGGTGTCATGGAGCTCCTGCACCACTACAAGGTCCCCATCGCGGGTTCCCGCGCTGTCATAATCAACAGGAGCACGCTTGTGGGAAAGCCGCTGCTGCACCTGCTCCTGGCCGAGGACGCGACGGTGACCGTCTGCCACTCCAAGTCGCGCGACCTTCTAGGCATCACGAGGCAGGCGGACATCCTCATCGCCGCGGTCGGGAGGCGTCCGCAGTTCTCCGTCACGCGGGAGATGGTCAAGGACGGGGTTGTCGTGATAGACGTGGCGATGAACCGCGTCGCGGGGAAGCTGATGGGGGACGTCGACTTTGAGTCCGTCTCGCCGAAAGCGTCTTACATCACTCCGGTGCCGGGTGGCGTGGGTCCGATGACCGTGGTCATGCTCATGGAGAACACTCTGGTCGCCGCAGCGAAGCAGCACAACCTGAACAAGGCCTCGGTGCTCCAGAGATGAGCAAGAAGGAGATCCGGACGGAGGGTCTGGCCGCCAGGCGCGCAATACCGTACCCGCGCGTCAAGGAGATGAGCAAGATGGTCCAGCAGAACCTCTCGGGTCTCAGCCAGTACAGGTCTGCGCGGCGGATCGCGTCCTACGTGGCCAGGGAGGATGAGGTTCACACAGTCCCCATACTGGAACGCGCCCTCGCGGAGGGCAAGTCTGTCCTCGTGCCAAAGGTGGACGGCGCCACCGACAGCCTCCTGTTCTTCGAGATCAAGAGCGCGAAGGAGCTCTCGGACGGCTACTTCGGCATACTCGAGCCGGCGAAGAGAGAAGCACCGGTGCCCCTCAGTACCACCGAGCTCGTCCTCGTCCCCCTCGTCGCATGGGACACGAGAGGGTACAGGGTCGGATACGGCGGCGGTTACTTCGACAAGGCCCTCTCGGAGCGCGGCAAGTCGGCCGCGGTCGGTCTCGCATTCGAGTCACAGGCTGTTCCACGCATCCCGGAGAGTCCCTCCGACGTCAGGCTCGACATGCTCGTCACGGAAGCGCGGGTGCTGAAGTTCAGTCCGATGCAAGTGAACCGATGATTGCGATGTCACAAAGAATAAGCGTGGCTATAGTGGCTGGAAGCAAGAGCGACCAGGCCATCACTGACGAAGCAGCGAAGACCCTGACGGACCTGCAGGTGACAAACGAGGTGAAATTCCTCTCGGCTCACAGGAACCCCGAAGGTCTCAGGGACTATGTCAGCAAGTCCGAGGCGAAGGTGTTTATCGCGGTCGCGGGTCTCGCGGCGCACCTCCCCGGTGTCGTCGCCTCGATGGGCGTGAGGCCGGTCATCGGCGTCCCGGTGGCCGTCAAGCTGAACGGGCTCGACTCGCTGCTCTCCATAGTGCAGATGCCCCCGGGCGTCCCCGTGGCGTGCGTGGGGGTCGACAACGCGAGGAACGCGGCGATACTGGCCGCAGAGATTCTTGCGGTCTCCGACCCGGAGGTAGCGGACAGGCTCAACAAGATGAGAGAAGCATGGCGATGAAACCAAGAGGCAAATTCATCCGGTCCGGAAAGGTAAAGGACATCTACGAGCTCGACAGCGACCGCCTGCTGTTCTATTTCACGGACAGGGTCTCCGCCTTCGACGTCATCCTTCCCTCGACGATACCGAGGAAGGGCGAGGTCCTCAACAAGCTCTCAGCCTACTGGTTCGAGACCCTTGGTGTCCCGCACCACATGGTCGGACTGGAAGGCTCGAACTCGATGATCGTCAGGAAGATGACGATGATTCCTGTGGAGTGCGTGGTGAGGGGCTACCTCTATGGCAGCCTCTTCGAGAGGTTCTCGAAGGGAGAGGTGTCCCTGCCCGTAGAGAAGGTCCTTGCGGCGAAGCTCCCGCAGCCATACTTCGACCCCACCACGAAGTCAGAGGTGAAGGACGAGCCCATCACCGAGGCAGAGATAGTCAAGGAAGGAAGGGCGACGGCGGCCGAGGCCCAGGAGCTCAAGAATTCGACTGTGTCGATATACGAGAAGATGAACGCGAGGGCGAAACAGGCCGGTTTCATCCTCGCCGATCTCAAGCTGGAGTTCGGTAGGAGGGACGGGAAGGTGGTCCTCGGCGACTCGATAGGGCCGGACGAGTTCCGCATGTGGCCCGCCGACAAGTACGCACCTGGCAAGTCTCAGGACAGCTTCGACAAGCAGCCTGTACGTGACTGGCTTATCTCGGTCGGGTACAGGGACAAGCTCGAGAAGGCCAGGAAGGCTGGAGAACCTATACCTCAGCCACCCCTCCTCCCGCAGGACTTGATCGACCTCGTCAGCGGGAGGTACGTCCACATTTACGAGACCTTCACGGGGAAGAAGCTCTAGCCGGATCTTCCCTTTGAAGAAGAGCGCCTACGCCCGGGCCGGTGTGGACGTCGGCAAGGTCCGGAAGATACAGGGTTCCACGGCGGCCGTTCTCGCCGCTACGTTCAGGACACGCAAAGGAAAGTTCGGGCAGCCCCTCATCGACATCGGCCACTACGCCGGTCTCATCGACATCGGGGGAGGGAAGGCGCTCGCCATGCATACGGATGGGGTTGGCACGAAGGTGCTCGTCGCAGAGCAGATGCGGAAGTACGACACCGTCGGCATAGACTGCGTCGCCATGACGGTCAACGACCTCGTGTGCCTCGGCTGCGAACCTGTCGCTCTGCTCGACTACATAGCGTTGCAGAAGGAAGACGCGCACCTCGTCAAGGAACTGATGAAGGGGCTCGTCAAAGGAGCCACCGAGGCTTCAACGGCCATCGTGGGCGGCGAGACGGCCATCATGGGCGACATGGTCAGGGGCTTCGACCTCGTCTCGATGGGCGTAGGCGTGGTCGAGAGGGCCGACATAGTCGACGGCTCGACGATCACGAAGGGAGACAGGGTCGTCGGGGTCGCGAGTTCCGGCCTTCATTCGAACGGCTATACCCTCGCACGGCGGGTCCTGCTCAAGGCTCATTCCCTCGACCAGACCATCCCGGAGCTTGGCAAGACGCTCGGCGAAGAGCTGCTCACACCGACGCGGATCTACGTCAAACCGGTGCTGGCGGCCCTGAAGAGGTTCGAGATACACGGAGTCGGCCACATCACGGGAGGCTCATTCAGCAAGCTACGGCGACTGACCGGAGGGAGGAAGCTCGGGTTCGAGCTGAGGCTCCCGGATTCACCTCCGATATTTCGGATGATCCGAGACGAGGGTGGTCTCTCCGCGGAGGACATGCTCAGCACGTTCAACATGGGGGTCGGACTCTGCCTCTGCGTCCGTGCCGGGGAGTCCGAGGCGCTGGCGAGGATGTTCGAGCGAGCCGGTTATCCTGCCTGGGACATCGGGACAGTGGTGGACAGGGAGGGAGTGCTGGTGAACTCGGTCGCCCTCAGGGGCTAGTACTCTACCTTCCCTCTGATGCCGACCCGCTTGCTGTGCCTGCTGAGGACAGGGTCGATGGCGTCTCTCACGAGCGCGGCGCATCTCTCCCTGGCGTCGCCCGTGTGATGCCTCGGGTCGAGCAGCTGCCTCACCTCTGCGGGCTTGAGCTTCGCCGCGATCTCGGCGTTCCTCGAGAGCAGCTCCGCGAGGGGGTTCGGCTTGCCCTTCATCATCTCTTCCCAGGCAGCGAAGGACTCGACGCGGATGAGCTCGTGCAGCTGCTGCCGGTCCCCGCCCTCCTCCACCATCTTCATCATCACCGCTTCCGTCCCGGCGAAGGGCCCGAACTTCTCCAGGTTCTTCTCGACCATCACCGGATAGACCCTAAGGCCGCGCATCAGCCTCTCGTAGATCATGAGGCACTCGTCGACAGCAAGGAACGCCTCAGGTATCGCGACGCGGCGGTTCGCCGAGTCGTCGAGCGTCCTTTCGAGGATGCTGTTCGCCGCATTCATGAAAGCTACCGAGGGGAACGCGGCTACGAGCCTCGCGAGGGAACACATCCTCTCCGCGGCCACGGGGTTCTTCTTGAACGGCATGGCGCTCGACCCGACCTGGAGCTCCTCCATCGGCTCCGACATCTCACCGAAGGCGGGCGACTGGAGCACCCTGAGGTCGAGGCCGAACTTGTGGCACGACGCCGCGATCGAGGTCAGGCACGCGAGCAGGAGGAAGTCGACCTTCCTCGGGTACGTCTGGGTCGAGACGTCGAAGTAGTCGAGCCCCAGCGACTCCATCACCTTCTCTTCGAGAGCCTTCGCCCTGCCCTTGCCAAGCAGCTTCTCGAAGCTCGCGGACGTCCCGACGGCGCCCTTCATCCCCTTCCCCTTCAGGAAGTGGTCCCTGACCATCTCGAGGAACTCGATGTCGACGAGGATGTCCTGGGCGTAGTTCGCGAAGCGGTACCCGAGCGTCGTCGGCTCGGCCGGCTGGAGGTGGGTCCATGCCATGCACACGGTCCTCTCGTACTTCACTATCTTCTCCTTCGCCGCCTCGAGGCAGTTGACGAGCCTGGTGAGCAGCAGCCCGAGCGCGTTCCTGAAGATGAGCGCGTCCGCGTTGTCCTCGATGTCCATCGATGTCGCTCCCAGGTGCAGCTTCCCTCCTCCCTTGCCCGCCTGCTCCGCGAAGACCCGGAGTTCGGCCATGAGGTCATGCCTTATCTTCCTCTCGAGCTCGTGCGCCTTTGCGATGTCGATGTTCTTCTCGGCGGCGCCGGCCGAGATGCCGGCGAGCTCCTCCTTCGAGAGCAGCCCCGCCTGTTCCTCGGCACGCGCGAGCTCCAGCCAGATCGCCCGCCACGACGTCCTCCTGCCCCTCTCGGAAAAGAGGTTCCTCATCTCCTTGCTCCCGTACCGCCACGTGAACGGGGAAAGGAAGGTGTCGTAACTGAAGGAGTCTTCCTTCAACGTCCGTGTCGTGCCGGCGGAGGCGGTTAAACCTTGACCCTGCTCAGATCCTGTATTCCGCCATCAGGTGACGCACGCTCCCCCTCGCCCACCTGTAGCTCAATATGCTGACCACTACCGCAAAGGCGACTCCTGCCGGGAAGAGGTAGAACGGAGCCGACCCTGGCGTCGACGTCACATAGAACACATCCCTGACTATTATCGGGACCGAGGTGATCCCGGCCACTACCAGTCCCACAGGGAGCATGAGGATGATCCAGAAGGGGTCCACGAACCTCGGCCTCGGCCTCTCCTGAAAGTCGGGATGCGACGCGCCGAACCCGAGACCTATGAAGACCTCCTCCACTGCCACAGAGGAGCCTATCACGATGTTCTCCACAAGCACGAGCGGGCCCCGCCCCCCGGCGAACCAGAATATGATTGCAATCCCTATGGTGGCGGAGAGGGCGAAGAGCAGCGCCACGAACGCCTTGGCCTTGAGGATCTGGTCGGGGGAGATCGGCAGCGAGTAGAGGGTCATCACCGCCCTGCTCTCCTGCCCGAAGCTTATCGAGGAGATCATCAGGGCGAAGATAGTCGCCGCAAAGAAGATGGGAAGGTCCGTGACTATCCCCAGTCCTGAACCCGACGTGCTGCCGCCCGTGATTCCCGGGGTGAAGGTGTCTATGAGGAAGATGGCAACGAAGACTATCGGTATGGCGAAGAACGAGATGAGCTCCCTCCTCCTGGTCACCCCCTTGAGGTCCTTCTTCACCATCGCCGCCTCGCCATCCGTCAGCCCCAGCTTGGTCAGTACCCCGGACCGCGGCATGTACTCCGCATGCGAGATGCTCACCGCCGCGAGCGTCGGAGACCAGTATTTCGAGCGTACCTTGACAGCGATCCAGAGGAGGACCGCTGTGAAGAGGACGGTCGCCGCAGAGAAGGCCGCCGCCTTCAGCCCCTCCCCCGTCGCCACCGCCTCCATCGCGATCGAGCCCCAGAGTATCGGGATGAACGGCACGTAGGAGAGGGTGCTCGAGAGGCTGTTGACGACGTCGATGAGGACGTTGGGGTTGAACGACGTGTCGATGATTATGATGATGACCGCGAAGATCACCAGCCGCAGGACGAACGCCCCCCTCCTCGCCCTGCCGCCGACCATCGAGCTGACCCTGTTCATAGCTGCCCTGATTATCTCGATCAGAGTGCCGCCCGTGAAGAGCCCCAGGACGCTGAACAGCAGGGCCCCCACCCAGAGCCAGCCGTAGCCAAGGTACACCGCCGGGGCGAGCGATATCCCGAGGAACACCGAGGGCATGATGGAGTAGTTGTACGCGACCGAGACGGCCGAGGCAGCGACATACTCGGTCTGGGTGACGGGGAGCCAGTTCACCGTGTCGCTTCCAGAAAACTTCGATGAGACGTTCAGTTCGAAGAGGATGCCGCCGACGAGCACCGAGCTCGGCACGAACGTAGGGATGAAGACGAGGGCCTCCTGCACGACCCTCACGATTATCGTGTAATCCTGTCCGCCGGGGGAGGCTGCTCCGTACGGGAAAGCGGACTGGAGGGCCGTAGCGCCGAGGTAGCCGAAGACGGCGCAGAGGGTGAACGCTACGGCGTCGAGTATCAGGACGATGGACGGCCTTCGGAAGATGCTCGCCCCCGCCCGTCCGCTCGTCTGCGTACGCAGCTGAGACTTGGAGAGCGCTATCGTAATCGCGTATATCTTGCGTAGCTCCAATTCACTTGCTGAGCTCCTTGACTATGTCGTCGAGCTCGCCCGTTCCGGTGATCTTGAGGAAGACCTCCTCGAGCGTGGATCCTGGCAGCCCCGCCTGCGACCTTAGTTCTGCCATACTCCCGTTCGCCACTATCTTCCCGAGGTACATTATCGCCACCTGGTCGCAGAG
>JASHPA010000211.1 GCA_030038365.1 Nitrososphaerales archaeon | reverse complement strand
ACCCCAGCGAATTCCTCGATTTTCTTGGGATAAGAAACCTCTACTCACTGAGCGGGCGGAGGCACCCGGTGAAGATAGAGGTAGAGCTCGCGAGGGATCTCGACGACATGTACAGGGTGCTGTCGCTCTACCTCAACGCGCGTCCGAAAGACGAATCGTGGCTGATCTTCCTCCCCACGCGGCGTCTGGTCGAGAAGTATGCCAGCAGCTACGGCGCCGTCTTCATCCACGGTGGCCTCGACGGGTCTGAGATCAACAAGATCCAGGCGCGGGCCGAGCGCGACAGGAACCTCAGGATCTTTGCGACGAACGTCATAGCATCCTCTGTCAACATCTACCTGGACAACGTCCTCATCTTCAACGACGTGATAGACAGCAAGGACAAGCTCGGTCAGAAGACGCTACGGTACAGGAAGATAGACAACAATTCCCTTTTGCAGATGATAGGTAGGGTAGGACGGTTCAAGCCTGGGCGCGCCGTGATAGTGACTGACGTGCCGATACCGAAGAAGATCGACCCGGTCCCCGTCCGCAAGTCGCTTGAGACGGAGACGCCATTCGACCTGGTGCTCCTGATGTCGAAGTACGGCCTCAACTTCTCCGAGCTGGAGTTCATGTCAAGGGTCGACCACAAAGAGGTCGCCTTCGCAGAGAACTGGCTTTCGGAGATCGGGGCAATCGACCGTCGGACGCACAAGATAACTCAGAAGGGGCTACTGATGAGCGAGATTCCCTATGAGCCCGACTTCGCGCACATGATCTCGAACGCGCTCATCTCCCACGACTACACGATGGCGAGGTTCCTCCTGGCCAGCGGGGCCTTCGGAGACTCGCTGAACCATGCTTACCGCACGGAGATGGAAGGGCTGGCGAGGGACTTTCTCTATACGTTCGACAGGTCGAACGAGCTCAACATCAAGGCGCACCTGCTATGGGGGTACTCAGGAGAAGAGGGAGGTAGGTTCATCTCATGGATAGCCTCGAACGGGGTCTTCCAGGGTTTCGTCGAGGAGGCATGGAAGAACTACGAGGCGGCGCGGGATGCGCTCAACGACATGCTCGTGTCCTCGGGAAAGGACCCGATGCCTGCGGAGGTCGCGACCGACCCCGACCCGGTCAGGCTTGCAGGATATCTCGGGGACACCCTGTCGTTTGAGAGGTTCGGGCTCCACGAGAAGAATCAGTACGGTCTGAAGGACATGGTGATAACGGGGACTTTCTTCGCGAGGACACTGACGATCAACGGGAGAAGAATCCTCTTCGACATAGTTGCTATGAACGAGAAGAGACGCGGGCACAGGAAGCGGCGATAGCACCGGGCAACGCTTAAGGGAGGACAGGCCTCGACCCAGCTCGCATGTCCGAATCGTGGCCAGGCGCGAAAGAAGCTAGGACCGAGATGACCATCGAGCTGAATGTTCCGATAGAGTTGAGGGACGGCGTCGTCACCAGGGCAGATATCTATCGACCGAAGAAGGTTGGAAGGTACCCGGTTGCCCTGCAGAGGACGCCGTATGACAAAAGCCGTGGGCAGGCGATGTTCTATGGTATGAGACCCATCAGGGCCGTCAGCAGGGGATACGTCGTGGTCATACAGGATGTCCGGGGGCGGTGGGCCTCGGACGGCCGGTTCTATCCTCTGAGACAGGAAATCAACGATGGTTACGATAGCGTCGAATGGTGCGCGAAGCAGCCCTGGTCCAATGGCAAGGTCGGGATGTGGGGTCCCTCTTACGTCGGCGCTACCCAGTGGCTGGCCGCGGCGTCGGCCCCTCCGCACCTGAGCTGTATAGCACCATGCATAACCGCGTCTAACTACTATGAGGACTGGTTCTACAGAGATGGGGCGCTGCAGCTTTCCTTCGTGGGCGCCTGGATACTCGACTCTTTCGCTGCACACGAGCTCCTGAGGCAGGGAAAGAAGAAGGAGGCCGACGCAATGATGGACGTAATGGACCACATGGACGAGAAGGCGTTCGATTTCATCCCTCTCGCAAGGCTGCCGTACTTCAAGGGGAACGCCGACTACATCTACGACTGGCTCGCGCACCCGGAGCAGGACGCATACTGGGAGAAGATCAACCTGGAGAACTATCACTCCGACATCTCTGTCCCAGCGCTCAACATCGGCGGGTGGTACGACATATTCGTCCAGGGTACGATAGAGAACTTCGTCAGGATGAGGAAACACGGGAAGACCAAGGAGAGCAGAGAGCAGCAGCTCTTGATAGGCCCGTGGATGCACTGGGGGCGCGGAGCCTGGCTTGACAAGTTCGTGGGAGACATAGACTTCGGTCACCGGGCGTCGAACGAGGCGATAGACATGGAGGGCATGGTCCTCGACTTTTATGACAAATGGATGAAGGGCAAAAGGGCCCCGAGGACATCTCCGCTGAAGATCTTCGTGATGGGGGAGAATGTCTGGAGGGACGAGAACGAATGGCCGCTTGCGAGGACGAAATTTACGGACTACTTCCTCCACAGCGGGGGTTCTGCCAATACGCTTGAAGGTGATGGGACATTGGACGAGGTTTCGTCCGAGGAGCAACAGCCAGACAGGTTCGTCTACGACCCCCTCGACCCTGTCCCAACGATAGGAGGCGCGCTATGCTGCGACCTCACTTTCACGCCCGGCGGTCCGTACGACCAGGCCTGCATCGAGAAGCGGAAGGACGTGCTCGTCTACAGCACGCCGCCCCTAAGAAGGCCTGTGGAGGTCACCGGTCCCCTCACGCTCAAGCTCTTCGCATCGACGTCAGCAGCAGACACGGACTTCACGGGGAAGCTCGTCGACGCGTGGCCCTGCGGCTACGTGCAGAACCTCACCCAGGGGATAATCAGGGCCAGGTACAGGGAGTCGAGGAAGATGGCGAAGCCCATACAGCCCGGAAAGATCTACGAGTACACGATAGACCTCTGGTCGACGAGCAACGTATTCCGGAAGGGCCATCAGATCAGGGTCGAGGTCTCAAGCAGCAACTTTCCGCAGTTCGACAGGAACATGAACACCGCGAAGCACCCTTTCAAGGAGGACAGGCCGGTTATCGCCGTTCAGCAGGTCTACCATGACAAGGCGCACCCGTCAAGGCTCGTCCTTCCCATAATCCCGAAGTAGCTACTAGGCTATTCCAGGTTGTTGCGGCGGCTCAGGCCCTTCAGCCCTTATGCCCATCCTCCTGATTGCGATTCTTGACGCTATGGGCGACATGATCGTGGTGATGACGCCGACGGCCACTACCAGCGAGAAGAGTCTTACGTCTATGAGACCGAGTCCGTAGGCCGTTGACGCTATCACGAGCTCCACGAAGCCCCTGGAGTTCATGAGAAAACCGATGGCTAGGCTCTCGCCCGAAGAGAACTTCGACAGCTTCGCTCCCACGTATCCGCCAAGCAGCTTGCTGGCTATCGCAGCCACCAAGAGCGTCGCGACGAGGAGCGGTATCCCCACTATGCTGGACAGCAAGAACTCTCCGCCTATGAAGGCGAACGCGAAGGGTGCGAAGAGTCCGAACGTCGTACCGCGTACGACGTCAGCGGCCTTTGCGAGCTTGTCGAAGCCCACGAGCTCGTTTGCCAGAAGCCCTCCGAAGAACGCTCCGATGACCAGTTGCATCCCGGACCACTCGGCAAGCAGGGAGACGAATATCGCGAAGATGAGGATGACGGCGATGGAGGAGCCTGGGGTGCGTATCTCCTGGCCAAGTCTCTCAATCCACTTGTCCGTCTTTGCAGAGTTGGTCCTGATGAGACGCTCGCAGAAGAAGAGCGCTCCGAGGAAAATGGCAACTTTGACCACGGCAAAACCCACAGTCTCGACTCCTCCGGAGGAGCCCAGCGAGTACTGCTGGATCATGGCGAGTGCAATGAACGAAACTATGTCGTCGATCACGCCTGCAGCTATCACGGTCGCGCCCAAATCTGTGTCGAATAGTCCCAATTCCATCAGGATGATCGCGTTGACAGGAACCGCCGTTATCGAGACGGTCAGACCGATTGTGAGCGAGCTGACAAGGCCGATCCCGAAATCGTGGGCCACGGCCGTCCCCGCTATGAAGGGGATCGCGAATGATATCGAAGAGATGACGGCTCCGCGCCGTCCGGCGGCTATGACCTTCGCTGGCCTTACCGCGAGTCCTGTCAGCAACATTATGAAGAAAAGGGCCAGGTTCTCTACGGTGGTCAGTGTCGAATACGAAGCTGGCGCGATGATATTCAGGACAGAGGGCCCTATGATGACCCCCGCGAGCAGTTGACCCACGAGCGCAGGCTGTCCAAACCTGTGGAACACTTCGCCGAGAAACCATGCGCTCGCTAGCATGACTAGAATGGCGAGGTAGAACTCTAGCATCTGCCTTAGCCTCTAACCACTTTCGCAGCAGCCTGTTGGGTCAGCCATAGAGGTGCATAATAAGACATATGAAAGCGAATCGCCCCTCGATACCTCGCGTTGTCTTGAGTATAGACGAGTGTGGTAGCCAGCGACGCTTGGCGCGGATGCACACAGCTATTACGCGAAAGACGTGCTAGGAGCCGGCGCGGTATCCGCTTTCCGACCGCTCCTTGATTTCTTCCCCTTCAAACACGAAGAGTCTCGGTTTTCCTCTCTCCAGTCTCACGTAGGTGTTGTGAATCGGTGATGTCTTGACCCACGAACCGGTGTTTACCATGTCCTCCTTTTGGGTGATGAAGGGTCGATGGGTATGACCGAATATCAGCACTTCGCCGGGCCGCACGGTCGAGTACGCCTTCCTTTCGACTCCCTTCAGATTCCCCTCCAACAACCTCTCTTCGGCACTGACCTGCAGCGCTTGCATCGACTCCCTGATGCTGCCCCGTCTCAGCAACATGCCGAAGACGTATCTGATGTCCGTCTTGTCACGTGAAAGGGTCGCCCATATGTGGTCGTCCCGTTCGCCCTTCTGGTCTGACATCGCATGGCACAGCGACTCCATGAAATGTTCCCTCTGCATCTCGTCGAACTCCCAGCCATGTACGAACCGATAGTTCGTTCCATCGGCCTGCAAGACCACGTTCTTCACGAACTTGAGCGGGTAGCCGGGGTCCTGAAGCTTCAGGACATGGAAGTCATGGTTGCCAGCCACGTAGTATACGCGCATCTTCTTCTGCAGCGCGATGATGATGTCGAAGACGTCCTTGTTCTCCAAAAAGACGCCCGACGCGTCCCTCCTCCACATGTCGACCACATCCCCGAGCAACACCAGGTCGGTCACGCTCGAGTCGGATTGCAGGGAGCTCAGAAAGCGGAGGAATGCTTGTTTGTCTGAGGTTTCGATCCCTAGATGCTGGTCCGAGACGGCAATTATGGCCAACTTGTACTTGTCGTTGCAACGTGGGGCTAGTTAGCCATTGCCAGTATATGTTAGTGTAAATCTAACTGCTGTAAGTTTTTGATTTCTTGCGCTAGCCAACTCCTAGTGGGGAAGCCAAGCGCAAGGAGCGGAGGGAAGCGCGGTTCGCCCGGTATCTACATCCTGCATCCTGAGACGGTTCACTTGCGGACCCGGCCACATACATTCACCTCTGGACGGAGTACACCCTGATGACCTTCTTCGGGTTCTTCCTAGTCGGAGTCTACTTCTTCGGGAAGATTTTGCATCATCCCAATTGGAAGAGCGGGAGCTGAAAGGTATATTAACTGAATGAATAGCTCATTCATTCAAAGATGTAGATGCGAGATGCCGCGCAACGAACAGGCCAACCAACAAATGAGAGAAGAGGCAGCAAGGCGCATACTCGACGCCGCCAGACATGCTTTTGCGACGCAAGGTGGCGCTGCTACGATGGCTGACATCGCCGCCGAGGCGGGGGTCAGCCAAGGACTGGCCTACCGCTACTTTCCGAGCAAGGAGGTGATTCTGACAAAGCTTGTCGAGGAGGCCACGCAGTCCGGTGGCGGACCGGCAGCACGGGTTGGGAGTCTTACAGGTTCCCCGGGAGAGCGTCTTGCCAAGCTAATCTCCTACATACTAGAAGACAGGCGTGCCCGGCCCGAGTTCTATCGGTTTCTCTATCAGGTTATGCAGGATGAATCGATTGCTCCGGGTTTGAAGGAGATGGTCCGCAATAGCGGAAGCGTAATCCTGGGACAGATCCGGCTGATGATTGTCGATGGCCAGGCCACTGGCGAGATAGCAAAAGACGACCCCGAGCAGCTAATCGCCGCACTCATGTCGCTCATTGAAGGCTTGGTCACGTGGATCCCCTCAACTGAGGTCGGTGCAGCTTTTCCTGACCCCCGAATCGTTCTCAGATTGCTCAAGCCGGACCTGCCCATGAGGCAGACGGAGAGCCGTTGGGATTGAAGGGAATACTAGACGACGCGTGGGTGGATGGGTGCTGACTCCATGGTGCAGGACGAACGACGTTCACTGACTTCTGACCGCGCGGTTATCCTGGGTGGTCTCTGCTGGATCCTGACGCTGGAGTTCTTTGTTGGCCAGGCTATAGCACAGCTCGCCTGGACCGGGGCGCCCTACAGCCTGACCAACAATGAAATCAGCGACCTCGGGGTAACCGTCT
>JASHPA010000210.1 GCA_030038365.1 Nitrososphaerales archaeon | reverse complement strand
CCTTCTTCACCTGTGGCGAAGGTGTAAGCTGCGATGCCATCTTCCAGACCTTCTCGTGGGAATACTCGCCCTTCCCCCCACGGACCCGTCTATTCACGGTCAGGATGGGATGCTCGGGCGTTATTGAGATGGGCAGCATTCCTCGTCCGGCGATCTCCAGGAGCTCTCCCTCGAACAGCCTCGAGAAGGTTCGTTTGACACCGACGTGCCCACTGACACCGACGACCTTGTCGCCAGTCTGATAGGAAGAAATGGGCTTGTTGTCACCTAGTATGAGGGTATCAGGCGGAGTGCAACAGGCCGTCTCCAGGTGCACAGGCCAGAGGCTGTAGAGCCTTCCCCAGTTCACGAGATACCTCAGCGGGGCGCCGACCGAGTCCTGAAGTATCTCGCTGGTCTTGCCAACGAGGGCGTTGAAGGCGCCATCCTTCTGGACCTCTACCAAATCTCTCGCCTGCCGGCCATGTAGACCGTGAACGCCATCGGGACGATGAGCGCGCCGATGAATATCGTCATCATCCAGCTCGAGGAGACCCCGAGGAGCATGGGCTGGTAGGCCGTGGCCCAGGCGTAGAGGAACATCGCCATCACGTCGAAGACCACGAACATCAGAAGGTAAGCGTAGTACTGCATCATGAAGTGCATCTTGCCCTTGCCTTCGGGCACCTGTCCGCACTCGAAGGGTGCGTTCTTGATCGGGTTGGGATGACTCGGCGCGAAGAGGCGCGGGATGAGCAGAGTCGGGACTGCGAAGGCAGCCCCTATGAGGCCCATCACGAAGACAGCGCCGATGTCGCCGAAGAGCACCATGGCAGCGTCTTTTTTGAACGCGCCTTCGTAGATATTTAAGGGTGAGCGCCGTTGCAGGCTAGGGCGTTATCGAGCCGCCGCGCAGTCCTATCGGGACGTACCTCTCGTCCCTCGGGCCCGTGTACTCGGCTATCGGCCTGATTATCCTGTTGTTGGAATACTGCTCCATGATGTGCGCTAGCCAGCCGGGGGTGCGTCCCACCGCGAAGAACGGGGTGAAGAGATACGTCGGCACCCCGAGGTGGTGCAGCACGAACCCTGAATAGAAATCGACGTTGGGATAGATGTTCTTCTGCTTCACCATCTCGTCGGCGAGCCTGTCGAGTATCGCAAGGTCGTTCCTCTCCGCCCGGGTCGCGGCGATCCGCCCGGCGTAGCCTCGCAGTATCCTGGCCCTGGGGTCGAGGGTCTTGTAGACCCTGTGGCCGAACCCCATTATCTTCTCCTTGTTCGCGAATTTCTCGGCTAGGAAGCGGGGGACGCCCTCGGGGGAGCCGATGCGCTCCACCATCTCCACGACGCGCTCGTTCGCGCCTCCGTGGAGCGGCCCCTTCAGGGCTGCGATCGCTGCGTTAACGCTGGAGTACATGTCGGAGAGCGTGGACGCGACCACTCTCGCCGTGAAGGTGGAGGCATTGAGCTCGTGGTCGGCGTGGAGGACCAGCAGGACGTTCATCAGCTTCTCGGAGAACGCGTCCGGCTCCCTGCCGTTCAGGAGGTAGAGGAGGTTCGAGGCGAAGGAGAGATCCTTCCTTGGTTCGTGGTGCTTCGCGCCCGTCTTGTGGGCGTGGATGTAAGGGACTATCGTCCCGATCTTCGAGGCGATGGACGCGGCCTTGCCGAGAGTGTCGAGTCGCGGGTCGTCGTAGATCCCCAGCGCTGCGATAGCCATCTCGAGGGCGTCCATCGTGTCGCACTCCAGCTCGAGGTCGTCGATGCCCTCGAGAACGCCAAGGGGGAGCCCACCCGCGGAACGGAGGTCTGCCGCAAAGGACTCGAACTCGCCGGGCTTCGGGAGCCTGAGGTGCCAGAGCAGGTACGCGACCTCTTCGTAGCTCGAGTGCTCTGCAAGGTCGCTGATGTCGTATCCGGCGTAGATGAGCCGGCCGCGGACGCCGTCGATGAACGTGATGGCGCTGGTGCCGGCGACGACATCCTCCAGACCCTTCGACATGCGCGTCGCAGAAGGAGACGCCGATTTATCCCTTTTAGTCCATCGTCGAACCGCCGCGGAAAGGTTTAGAACCGGTCGGCGAAATCGGCATACGAATCTTGAAGATCGCGGTCGTCGGCGCAGGCGTCGCCGGCTCGTACCTAATCAACAGGCTCGACGGTCACGAGGTCGAATGCTTCGAGCAGAGGCAGCAGGAGAAGTGGTACACGGTCTGCGCGTGGGGGACCAGCCGGCCCTACATCTCATCCATGGTCAAGAAGGTTGGCCTGAACTTCGACGACTACGTCCTCCACACCGGAGACAAGATGATAGTCGATTACGGGACAGGCTCTTTCGAGGCGCCGCTGAAGGGGCTTGTGACCTACGACAAGCACCGCCTCTGCGAGGACATGCTAAAGGGGCACAAGATACACTGGGGCACGCAGGTCAGGTCGGTCGACGCTTTCGGGGACTTCGACATGGTGGTCGACGCCACGGGCATGCCCAGGTCGCTGCTGCCGAAGGTCAAGGATGACATCCTGGTGCCGTGCCTCGAGTACCAGGTAAGGTCCAGCAAGCTGCCCTGGGACGACTTCTACATCAGACCCTACAGGGGGATGCGCGGGTACTTCTGGTTTTTCCCGCTTGGCGATGGCACGGCGCATGTGGGAGCTGGCGAGCTCAACGGGGCCTACAGAGGGGAACTCGAGGCCTTCCTCAAGAAGTACGACTGCGAGGTGATAAGAAAGATAGGGAGGCCTGTAAGGATCGTCCCTCCCGCCTACTGCCAGCCCTTCACCAACGGGAAGGCCGTCGGCGTGGGCGAGAGTATAGGAACGGTGTACCCGATGCTGGGGGAGGGGATAATCCCGAGCATGCAGTGCGTGGAGACGCTCGTGCAGAACCTGGGTGACACAGAAAGATACTCGGAAGAGATATTGAAGCAGTACGACATATATGCTAAGGTCTTCCGGTTCGTAAAGTCGAAGATAGACGGAAATTTCAGCCTTGTCCGCAACTTCCCTGAGCTGTTCGCGATCTACATGCACATGCGGTCGAATACGGAGAGGTACGGTCTCGAGACTCATCTCTCGGACATGATCAAGTTGTCGCACGTCTGAGGGGCTGTCGCGGCAGCCCGAAAGGTCGCATGTCTCTTCGAGAAACGAGTGAGACTATGAATCATCAGCTTTCAATCCATCTACGACGCAGGCAAGAGACGAAACCCTACAACTTAGTTGAGTCGTACCCCTGGATCGCTCCAGGAGTGAAGTTGAGATACGTTTGGTTAGGCAGCGACAGCTCGAGCAGATAATAGTTTGTCTGCTTCTGCACCTGAAGATAGTGTGAGTGCTGCTGAGAGAACTGCGACGCGTACAAGAAGCTCAACGGGTAGCCAGTGGCACCCATGGTTGAGAAGAGCGGAGGCGTAGTATGGCCGAGAACAACCTGCAGGACCTGTTCGGTGAAATTGGCACTTGTCAGAAGATACTCCTGAACCTGAGCGCCGTCGAGGAGGTACAGCTCGCTGGAGCCGTTCGTATCGACAGAGATATGCAGGAGGTCGGCCTGACCGCTGTTAAAGCTGATGACCTGGCCGACGACTTCCGAACGAGAAGACGGCCCAATCCCACCGTCGTAAAGGTATACCGTCAGCACGTGCGGGCCGGGATAGACTTCGTAATACGCCATAATACTTGCTGCGCCTGTGACGAGAACCAGCACGATAGCAATCAGCAAGAAACGACGGTGGCGAAGGATGGCTCGTCTCATTTCCGGCTTTCTGTCGAAGGCTCTCGTATCGTAAAAACCATTCCCATACCGTCCTGAAGACTCCACTTTGGAAGGTTTGAACGAGCCGTCCCAACCTTTTAGTTAAAAACGGAGAGACAAACGCGGGCCCGTGGCTCAGTACCGCGTCACGTAAGTCCGCATAGGTCATTTTACTATCGCTTCTCATTTTTTGTTGATAGCAAAATCAAAAAGGGAGGCGATACGTCGTGAAAACCACGACGGGGATCGGCGTTGGGAAAGAAAAGAAACGAGCTGGGATTTCATGAGATTGGAAAGGCCAACGGGGTGTCGATACACGTACTTTCTGAGAGAGCAGATGCACTGGAATCCGCGAACCTCATATCGCAGGCCAAGTTAGCCATACCCACATATCCGTTTATTCTAAAGGCACTTGGCTCGGACGCTTCACTCAAAGATAAATTCAATGATGGTGGAAAGACCGATTACAGTTTCTGGATCGCAGGCACCGGAAGAGACACCAATCATCTGATAGACGAAGCCATAGAGGCAGAAATTACACCCGCTCAGGAAGCCGAGGTCATAAAGCTCGCAGAATCGGGCATGAATTATAGGGACATAGCCAAGAAGTTAGGCGTCACTGCTTTAAGCGCATATTATGCGCTGAAGAAAAAAGGCAAAACCAAGGCAAAAAAATCGATAAAGCCAAGAAGCTCTGCCCTTTGTACTTTTGATAAGAAAGGTGACCTTATTGTGGGTAAAGGAGAATCTCTAGAAAATACGGTTCGTGTTTCCAGAGGCTCCGACGACGATCCACTTTTGTTCTTCGTTCTACGCGACAGTTATTCGCGGATAGGTGGTGCGCGTTTCGTTATTCACGCATGTAATGGCAAACAGTTTACACCAGAAACTCTCGCCAGAGTGGTAGTAGGAGTTACAGGAAAGTAGAGGACAGGTTAACGAAAAACCATTGTTCAAGATAGGGTCTGTCTGGATCAGCTTTCCAAGTTGGCTGTCGTGGATTTGTTCTCTAGGATCGCTTTTCTGATGGGGCGCAAGTCAACGGGCTTCCGTGAACTCCTCGTACTGTCCCCTAGAGGTTCGAAGGGCGACAGAACCTCTCGCTCCTGATGCGAAGATTCTAGCTCAGTTGATTTGTCCTGAAGAGGCGGATCTTCCCAGAGGGAGAGCGACTTTGGTGTGTCTGGTGGTTGTTGCATCTACTTTTTACCATGATAGAAAAAAATTTCAAATTCAGGAATCTACTGGTTCAATTCAGGGTATGTCAAATCCTCTGCCTTATCTTAAGATAGACATGAGAAGATGAAGACCGAAAGGAAAAGAGCCGAAGAATTGGGCCATGGCACTGCGGCCGATGGTGTCTGAAGAGAAGGCTGCTAGAGGGCATCAGCTTGCGCATCAGGCGCTCGTTTTTGGGCTAGTTTCGCCTTTCTCATACCATGCTCCCCGTCTTCTTGGGCTCACAGGGCAAGGAGGCTCGACTGGCTTAGCTTGAGGGTCACCGGATCCACCTGAAGTCCGAGAGACTCCAAAGCTGTCACCCCGAGAACCTCAGCATCAGTCTCCTCACCGAAAACGACTTCCACGTCAGCTTCGATGCCATCATACCTTATTGTCGCCGGGCCGGTTTTTCTGCGAATGATCTTACCTTCGATTGTGCGGAACTCCTTCTCCCTCCTCGGCTTGCTCCCTATCGCTTCGAGCCGCTCGGATCTGACCCATGTCAAGATGGAACCTGTGTCCACGATCAACTCCACTTCTGAGTGGGCCGACTCGCTCCAAATCGTGACTGAAGCCCTGATTATGCCCAACGCCCGCTCTGACTCCGGCTCCTGTATTGTGGTCTGAAATATAAGCGCCTACGTAGAATATTACTCCCGCTTCAGGCTGGTGCTCGTGTCCGGCTGCAGGTTGATCTCTTACCGTATCACGGGATTAGTTGCCGCTTACAAGACTCCAGATTTAGCAAGATAGATTCGGCAGGAAATTCTGGATTTCCTCGAGTTTGGCGGGAAAGCGTCTTATATCGTCCGACAGGAGACCGAATCTGGCCCGTAGCTCAGAACGTGGACTCACCTGTGCTCCCGTACCGCACTCTTACGGAACGACAGGAATGGTGGTGTGTGTAGTTCCCGGTATCGGGAACCTTGTGGGTCGTGTATATCGCTGGTGTGACGGCCCCTTTTCTTCGACATCGTGCCGACGACAAGTAGAAGCGACCCGCTTCCTGGCTCCTGAAAAAGAAACGAGCATAGGAGAGAGGAACTGGGGATCTTCGCCCCCTCATTAGGTTTTTAACGTATTTATCAAAAGCCGGTCGACGCGGTTTTTGTCCATCACCACGGATAATTCAAAGAGTCCAACAGTTCGTCAAGAGTTTGTAGCTGTTGACGCGCTTATCATCCTCTACATAGTACTTGATGCCATCGCACAGTCTCTGCCACCGCATTACAGCCCGATATCGCAAGCAGAGAGTTTACTCGCAGTAGGGCCCTACGGCTATGTTATGACTGTCAACTTCCTGAATCGTGGAGTCTTCTCGCTTCTATTTTTGTATGCTTTCGTCCAACTTCTTACGATGTCTGGGGAGAATTGGCGGAACTACAAATTTGGATTGTATGCTATCGCGATCTGGGGTGTGGCTGCTCTATTACTGGCTGGATTTCCAGCAACGGGGAGCACCCTTGGGATTCACACAATCATTGCGATCATTATATTTATTGCAACACCATTAGGCGAATTGTCTTTATCGCTGAAACTGAGCAGGGTGAAAGCTCTCGCTGGCGTGAGAAAGGCTGCACTCGCTATTGCGGTGCTTGGGGTTTTGTTCATGGTGTTTTACCTAGGAGTACTGACATTCCTCCCTCACTTCAAAAGCGACTACAGCGGATTGTTCGAGCGGTTCCTTATTGGTTCGATCATAGCATGGATGGGAATAATGTCTACCTACGTTCTGGGACACGTTAACTCGCTGCTGAGACCTGAACAGAAGGGCGCTGCAGCTTCTTGATAAATACGGTATTCAGCGGATATTCCAAGTAGAGAAAGAGATCCCGAATAAATGCCGAAACAAGAAATCGGCACAAGTTCATTACATGGAATGCCAGCGTATTTTCGCAAAAGCAATCGAGTCTGGTGAAGGACGTATGGACAGACATCGCACCCGTTGCGCGCAACGAGCGGATCTGCTGGGTCTATCACATGGATATCTCCGGAATGGCGAGGATCTGGTCATAAAAGGTAATGCGAAAGAAACACGACGTCTACAAGGAATGCGTACGTAGTCCACTTGATGCAACGTAAATGTTCCCACATATGGCGCTATCTTCGACGAGCATCAGTCCGCCGGGAATCCTTACGAGCAGTGAACTTCTCAGTTTCTGCTCATTTTTGGCAAGTCTCTCATATCGTTTGAAGTGGGCCTGTATCGGGCCCGTAGCTCAGTACCCCTGATGATGTACATGTCTGTCGGTACACCACCGGTCTAGACCCGTATATACTACTGCGACCCGCCAGAGTTTCCTCAGGGCCGGGATGGAGCCGAGCTTATCATGGCGATCAAATTCGTCGCAGAGTAAGATAGCAAGACGAGCACGTCAAGACCGGATAGGGTGATGCCGTCTGTGACGGTCTTAGGCTAGCCCTGCTCAGGTCCTGGCCGAGAAGGTGAACAGCCGCCGGCCGGGCACCAGTGCGGTGGGCTCGCCCGTCAGCCGGTGTGCGCCCACCGACATGAAACCGTCTTGGCTGATGTCGAACGCCTGCTCGCTGAAGCCCGCTTCCCTGAACCAGGACCGGATCGCGGGGGTCAGGTCAGGAGGGCCGCGGTGCCTGGTCCAGAGGACCAACGCATCCGGCGCGCACATGCTGGGCAGGGCGGCCACCGTGGCCCGGATGTCGCTGGCCGTGACGTTGCCGAAGATGCCGCACACCATGACGATATGGGCAGGGACAGCGCCCACGCAGGCATCGGTGGTCCCGGCGTCGGCCTGCAGAATCTCGACGCTGTCCAGCCCAGCCGCCTGCGCAGCCTGCCGCGCAACCGCGACGTTGCGCTCGTCCAGCTCGATCAGCCGGGCGCGTACTTCGTCCCGTCGCGGATGCCCGACCAGGACGCCGATCACATCCCGGCCCTGCCCGGCGCAGAGGCTGATCAGCCGTATGTCCCCAGCGTGGGCATGATCGAGCTCGGCGCGCAAGTGTCCCTGCACGAGTTCCAGCCGCCGCGAAAGCAGGGAACCCGGATTGTCGTACTCTCGGTGCCATTCCACCCAGTCGCGCCGCGCGTTCACCTGCGCTCATCCCCTGCGGGGTCGTCTGGCAGGCTCCCGCGCAGGACTGCATCGAGGGCTAGGTGACTCAAAAGGGGAGAGTCGGGACGACGCCCGGGGGGTCGCCTCTCGACGGCTAGCTGAGAGGACCGGGTAACAGAGCACGACCGCCGGTGATTCCGACGGCGGGTCTGGGTAGGCATAGGACAAGTTGTATGGTTCACTTCAGTTCCCAAACACAAACGGTCTTGGTGTGATTCCGTCATGTGTACCATCTAGATATAAACATAAGGTACGGAGAGGCACGTGCGGGCCCGTAGCTCAGTACGGACAGAGCGGCAGCCCCCTATGTGCCGTCTGGGAGAGCTGTAGAGAGATCTACCTCGCAGAGGCCGTGCGTTCAAATCGCACCGGGCCCGCTAAGACTTCCACTTCTTCAGCAGGCGCTTTTCGTCGCTGCTGACCTTTGCTCCGACCTTGCTCTCCTCTGCCGCCTGCCGGAGGAAACCCCTGAAGGAACCCATCGCCTCACGCTCCTCGCTTGAGATGATGCCTTTCTCGACGGCCTCGTCGGCCTTGCTGGTCCACTCCTTCGACTGTGGAGGGGCCTCTCCGGCGGGAAACTCCTCGTCCGCTCCATTCATGAGGGAGGCGAAGGCGTCCATCTTCTCGTCGTCCGAGGCACCTGAGAGCGCCTCCTTCTTCGTCCCTTTTCCTCCGGAGTAGCGGCCGAACTTGTAGCCGACCCAGTAGAGGATCTTAGTCGGTTGTATCCGGATGAACCTGTACTTGTAGAGCTTCCTCTCGTCGGGGAGGTATTTGCCCCTCGCGTAGAACGTGAACTGGTCGGGATACTTGACGGCGTACTTGGCCATGTTGGGTCCGACCGAAAGTATCGATGTGACGGTCTTCGCTATGCTGTAGACCTTCGCGCGCCCCTGTACCATCGCCCCGACGGCGCCGAGCGTGAGCCCCTTGTTGTCGACGAGGAACGAGACGTCCGGGTTGGCCCTCATGAACCTGAGCTTGGCGGCGCTGATCGGTGTCATCGTGTACACCTGATTGCCGGAAAAGAGGAAGGCGACGGGGTAGGTGTAGAGGTCGCCCTTCTCGGACTTGACCGAGAGGTAGCCGATCTTCGTGGCCTTCAGAACTTCGAGGACTTCGTCGGGGATCTTGGAATCTTCGCGGACAGCCACTCGGACCGCCAGACCTCAGTATACCTCTTCCGTTGCGTAGACCTCTATGCCGCTGCCCCTTATCGTGTACGGTCTCTGTGCCGTATCAACCTCGGAGCCGCGCATCTTGGGCACCTGGATGGCCCTGACGCCCTTTCGTAGCGTCCGGAGGAGCACGACGCCTTCGGCAAGATACTCTTCTGGTTGTAGCGAACGCTCGTCGCCCGTCGAGAGAAGCTCGCTCGTCAGGAGCGTAGTCGCGCCCGATGACTGCAGGGTCTCGACGAGATCCAGGACCACGGGCCTCCGGTCCTCTATCAGGGGGAAGCGGAATATCAGGTCGGAGATGGAGTCGACGGCTATGCGCTTGGGCTTGGTCTTCTCGACCCCCTCCTGGATCATGTCTATGAGGTTCACGAGGCCGAGTTCCTTGCCACCTACAGGTATCCTGCCGACACGGGCCTGCTCGGGTATCCGCCTTATCTCCGTGGCATCGACGTAGGAGAAGGTCCCCTCCGACTCGAGCTTGGCGAAGTCCATCCCGAACTCGCCCATCTCTGTCATGAAACGCGCTTTTGGTTCGTTCATGCCGACGAAGAGTGTGCGCTCCTTCGCCGCGGTCGCGCCATGGTACAGGAACTGGGAGCTCAGGATGGTCTTTCCGGCACCCGGCTCGCCAAGGACGAGGACGACGCGTCCTTCAGGAAGACCGCCCTTCAGGATCGAGTCCAGGCCGGAGACGCCGCTTGAGACCTTCGAGGTCATCTCGGCACGAGACAGAGGGCTGTCTATATCAGCTTTGATAAGGGACCCTTCGGGACGCGGGTGGCGAACCCACGATAAGCATTTATATCGTGAGAGAACAAAAATCGCAGTGGATGAGCGTCCACGGTATCTCAGGCGGGAGGTCTGACGATGTCTAGCGAGGACGAGGGCCTTGACTCCATACTCCTTGCTGTGGAGAATCCGGTCCGCCGGAAGATCCTCAGGAAGTTGAGCAAGGCGCCTAGTTACCAGCTCCAGATGTCGAAGGAGCTGGGGTTCAGTCAGCAACTCGTCGCCAAGCACCTTGATGCGATGGAGGGCAGCGGGTTGGTATCGTCACTTA
>JASHPA010000209.1 GCA_030038365.1 Nitrososphaerales archaeon | reverse complement strand
TCCTGAGTTAAGATCATCCGTCGGAGTGAGACCTCCATGCCCTTCGTCGTAAGCATCCTGGTAGACGATCCCTACAACTCCTAGTCCAGCGTCGACGGCGACGACGGCTTGAGATATCCCCGGATACTCGTCCTCGAGCGACCATTCCAGCAACGACTTGCCGGTTTCCTGTATAATCGGGTTGATGCCCGGTTGAGCAGCTGGAGTCGTGGATGCGGTCGTCTCGGTACTCGTGGGAGTGCTAGTCTGGGTTGTTGTTGTTGTCGGTGGTGCATACGCTGCATTCTGAATGTTTCCGCTCTCTGCACTTGCAACTGATTGTTGGGCCAGCTCGGTGAAGTACGAGTTCGACGGCGGCGACGAAGCTGTATCGGTACTGGTCTGCGGAGCCACGTTGCTCGGGGTCACGGAGGGAGTCGAGAGAGCGGACGAACTGACAGTCACGGGAACAGCAGTCACCGCAGCGACCACCGTGTCTCCTGCTGGCGCAACCTCCACGATAGCGTTCTTCGTGACGACGGCAACGACCTTGCCACCCGATGCTATCATGTGGCCGGTAGGGTCGAGCAGAGTCATCGGGTTGTCATCGGCATAGATATATCTGTTAAGACTTAGAGGCGAGTACTGGTTTCCGGTGACGCTATCCTCTGTCATGAACCTCCTGGATGCAGGGTCGTACCATCTCGCGCTCGCGTAGTCTAGTCCTGTGACAGCATCTGTCGCCATACCCGTGTATTCGAACGTAACCCAGCCGGTGGCACCGAGAGTCGTTCCGTAGGGCTCGTAGTTGGTGCTGAAGAGCGTGCTTTGCATAGAGCTCGAGACCAGCATTATGCTTCCGAGCGCATCCTCGTGATAGTAGTCCGTGGTGGAGCCGTTGAGGCTGGCCAGAAGCAATCCGTTGCCATAGATGTAGTCGGCGACGCTTCCTGTGCCGGTGTTCTCCGCGAAGATCCTGTTGTCGCCCTGATAAGCGAAAACCTGGGTATTGCTCTCGATACTCTGGACGAGCATCCCGTTCCCGTCGTAGGAGTAGGTCGCCGCGGTAACGCCGTTCTTCTCCACCAGATCCAGCCTGTTGTTGTAGTCATAGTTGTAGGTCCACAGCGTGGAGCCGTTGTCTACAGTGTGAGTGTTGCCATTCCCGTCGTAGGTGAAGTTGACGTTCCCTATCGACATGAGTTCGTCGTCAGAGCCATAGATGTATTTGGTGGTGACCCCGCCGGTAGTCTGGTTGAGCATGTTCCCCGTAGGATCGTATACATACGTCGTCGTACCCCATGATCCGCTTGCCGAGGTCAGCTCGTTCAGCCAGTTGTAGGTATAGTTCTGGTTGTTGACCGACTTGATGTTGCCGTCGTTGTCGTAGGTGTAGTTCAGGTCCATCAGTTTTACGCCAGTGGACGACTTGACATCTATCTGGGTGGGCCTATCCATAACATTGTACGTGTAGGTGGTGTTCTGTCCGTTCCCATAGAGTATCGACCCAATCATGCTATCGAGAGTGTAGCTGATAGTAGCGAGGCTGCCGACCTTCGTTAGCCTGTTCTCGAAGTCGTAGGTCATGGTTATGTTTGTACCACCTGGATAGACCATCGACTTGACGTTCCCGACCCTATCGTACGCATAAAGTGTGGTGTACGCGTGGCCGGAGATGACTTCGGTCTCGTTGGTCACGCGGTTAAGCGCGTCGTAGGTGTAATAGTCGGAGACGGCAGAATTGACCATCGTCAGTATGTTGCCATCCTTGTCATACGTATACGTAAGAGTCGAACCTCCAGGGTAGGTTACCTTCGTGAGTCGGTTAAGGGCGTAGTAGGTGTAGTTCAGCTGCGTTCCCCCGGGGTTCACCTCGCCAGCGAGGTCGACTCGTGCCATTGTAGGTCTGTACAGAAGTCAAGCGCCCCAAGCCATCATAGTAGTCTTTCACGACGTTTCCGTTCTGATTCGTGATTGTGACGTAGTTGCCCGTGTCGTTGTAGACGTAGGTCGTTATAGAGCTAACACCACCAACGGCAGGATACATCGTTTCCGTCGGTCTCCCTATGTTGTCACACGAGTACTGGGTTGTCGCGCCGTTACCATCAGTCTCCGAGAGCATGTAGCCGGTCGTCGAACTGTAGGTGTAGGTATGTTGTGACGGACGACCCACACTACAAAAAGCTTGGCATCAAGACAAAATGGTTCTGACGTTCACGACAAGTCGGACCAGGCTGTTTCACCAGTCCGTATCAGAATGATAGTAAGATTGGGAGTCAGAATGGGAGTAGGGCCAGAAATTGGCGAAGCCATGAGAGGTATTTGGCGGGCCCGGAGGGATTTGAACCCTCGATTTCTGGTTTGGAGAATCTCCAGCTTCGCAGGCTAACGTAGTGTTTTCTTTGACGCCCTGATCCGTACTAGGCTACGGGCCCTTGCGCCCCCACCTCAGGGGCAATAATAAGCGAATCCCCGCTGTATCAGCTGCGCTGGTTCCGGGGGGCTCTGTTGGCCAGTGCCTCCGTCACCCGTCTGGCCACGCTAACCGGCCCGGCGTCCATGACATAGGGTCCCAGTCTGGGCCCTCTCTCCGCGCCAAGCATTATCCCGTAGAACGCCGAGAAGAACTTGTTTGCCTGCGCGCCGCTCCTTTTTATCGCGTCGAACGCGACCGCCTGGGCTTCATCCGCCGTTCTGACTGTGGCGATTGACGTGGCGAACTCTGCGAGCGCCGTGACAGTCTCCGGTTCCAACGTCGAGGTGGATGGGGCCGAATCCGCTGCACCGGCCGTTTCGCGAAGGCCGACGGCCCCGGCCCATTTCCCTGCCCATTCTATCCTCCGCGTGAGAGATGGGGAGCCTTCCTTGACCGCCCCGTTTGCTATGAGTCTCTTCGTGACAAAGTCTACGGTCACGCCCTCCGGTGAGTTTATCGCCAGCTCTGCCATCTGTCGGTATGGGACGTGCACATCGGGCCGCGACGGGACGCGAGTGAGCATCGTGTATTCGTACAGCCCCCGCAGCCTCGCGTCCTTGAGCTGGTTGGAGTCGCGTTTGCCCGAGAAGTAATAGGATTCCAGTTCGTCGAACTCATCCATGTAGGTAGGGACGTCTTCAATCGAGATGTTCCTGGCCCCCACTATCCTCTTGAACATGAGCAGCCTGAGGCTCGCGGCAGAAGCGTAGGTGAGCCAGTCCTGCGGGGTGAGGACATTCCCGACGGACTTGGATATCTTCCCACCCGACTTGTCCTGGAACATCTCGTACTGGACGTGGTATGGCGGAGGGTGCTCGAGGATGTGCTCGCATATCCAGTCGTTGACCTTCACAGAGTCCGCTATGTCCTTCCCGTAAGCCTCGAACCTGATGTCGAGGGCCGCCCATCTGGCAGCGAACTCGCTCTTCCACACCAGCTTTCCTTCCCCCTCTGTGATGTCTCTGTCACCCTCGTATCCGCAGCCCTTGACGACCCTGTCCCGGATGAGCGCCTGGTCGCACTTGTAGTGGACGGCGTGCCTTGCTGTATCGTAGCCGGTGACGATGGTGGTATAGAGTCGTCCGCAGTTCTTGCATATCGGTGTGTACGGGAACCGCTCCGTGTACTTCTCCTGGCCGGTGAGCTCCTTGATTTTCTCCCCCACAGTGTCGGCGTTCTGCAGTATGAGCTTGATCTGGTCGTTCAGCAGCCCCTTCTTGTAGACCTCCGCCCCGCTCGTGAAGGTGTACTCGATGCCCAGGGCATCCAGGGACGCGCGCAGGAGCGAGCCTACGTGCTCTCCGAACGATTTGTGACAGCCGAAGGGGTCGGGGACGCGTGTGACCGGGTGCGCGATGTAGTCGTTCAGCCACTCCGGGAATCCCGCAGGGACCTTCCTGAAGCCGTCGAGGTCATCGGAGAATGCGATAAGCTCCGACTTGTAGCCCAGCCCTTCGAGGGCCATCTTGACGCCGTACGAGCGGATGGCATCGCCGACGCTCCCGATGTGGGGAAGGCCCGACGCGCCCAAGCCACTCTCGACCCGGATGAGCGACAAGCTGAGGCCGAGTGCCTTGTCTCTCTCGATTACCTCGCTCGCGACGCGGTCTAGCCAGGTACCCCTGCCGATGATCCTGACCTGCTGGGACAAGAGATGTGACGGGAGCCTCTAGGCGATTAAAGAGGTTGCGGCCTCTCTAGCGGTAGTAGGGGACCGCGACCTTCTCCATAGGCTTGGACTCTCTCGAGGAGCGGACCTTCTTCACCGCTTCCTTGAAGTGGTCCATCGTCACGATGGCTTCCTTGATGTGCGCCTTGGCGTCCTCCGGCTTCGGATACTTCGCCACATACTCCTGGAGCACCATCGAGACAGCGGTGTTGACGAGAGCTGCGACGTCCGCGCCGCTGAAGCCCTCGGTGATCTCGACCAGCCTGTCCACCACGACGTCCTTGTCCCTCTGCTTACCCTCCAGGTTGAGCGAGAGTATCTGAGCCCTCGCCTCCTTGTTCGGGAGCGGTATCGCAATCGTCTTGTCGAAGCGGCCTGGTCTCACGAGTGCAGGGTCGACCATGTCGATCCTGTTCGTCGCAGCCAGGACCACGACGCCATTGAGCGACTGGATCCCGTCGAGCTCGGTCAGCAGCTGGCTGACGACCCGTTCGGTCACCATGCTGTCGCCTCCCATGCCCCTCGTGGGAGCCAAGGCATCGACCTCGTCGAAGAATATGACGCATGGGGCTGCCTGGCGGGCCCTGCGGAAGACCTCCCGGACGCCCCTCTCCGACTCACCTACCCACTTGCTGAGCAGCTCCGGGCCCCGGATGCTGATGAAATTGGCTTCGCTCTCCGTAGCCACCGCCTTTGCCAGGAGCGTCTTGCCCGTACCCGACGGCCCGTGGAGCATCACGCCCTTTGGCATGTTGTAGCCTATCGCCTTGTAGAGGTCGGGGAACTTGAGCGGCCATTCGACCGCTTCCTGGAGCTCCTTCTTTACCTCCTCCAGCCCGCCGATGTCGGCCCACTTGACGTCCGGCGTCTCCAGGTAGACCTCGCGCATCGCCGAGGGCATCACGTCCTTGAGCGCTTCCTCAAAGTCGCTCATGGTCACGATGAGCTTGTCTAGGACCTCCGGGCTCAGCCTCTCTTCGCCCAGCTTGAGGACAGGGAGCATCCTGCGCAGCGTCTTCATGGCCGCTTCCTTGCAGAGGTACTCTGTGTCGGCGCCCACGAAACCGTGTGTGACGGCCGCGAGCTTCTCCAGGTCGACGTCCGGGGTGAGCGGCATGTGCCGCGTGTGGATCTGGAGTATCTCGTACCTGCCCTTCTTGTCCGGCACCTTGATCTCGATCTCTCTGTCGAAGCGTCCCGGTCTTCTGAGAGCGGGGTCGATGGCGTTGGGCCTGTTGGTCGCGGCGATGACGATGACCTTGCCTCTGGCCTCCAAGCCGTCCATCAACGAGAGCAGCTGGCTGACCACTCTGCGCTCGACCTCCCCTGTGACCTCCTCCCTCTTTGGTGCGATCGAGTCGATCTCATCGATGAATATGATGGTCGGAGCCTTCTCCTTTGCTTCCTTGAAGATCTCCCGGAGCCTGGCCTCTGACTCGCCGTAGAACTTGCTCATGATCTCGGGGCCCGATATCGGGATGAAGTGCGCGTTGCTCTCGGTGGCGACAGCCTTTGCGAGAAGGGTCTTTCCGGTGCCCGGCGGCCCATACAGGAGCACGCCCTTTGGAGCTTCGACACCGAGCTTCTCGAATATCTCGGGGTGGCGCAGGGGAAGCTCGATCATCTCGCGGACCTTCTGGATCTCGTCCTTGAGACCGCCGATATCCTCGTATGTGACCTGTGGCACTCCGCGGAGGGCTTCTCCCTTCTCCGAGATGACGAAGACCGTCCTCTGCGTGATGAGGGCCGCCTCCGCTGCCGGGCTCAGCCCGACGACCTGGAAGGTCAGCCTGCCCCCAAAGTATGGAATCATTACATTGTCGCCCTTGGTGACGGGCACGCTCTCGAGCGCGTCGGCGAGGTATCTTTCGTCGATCGGAGGTACTGCCTCGAGTGGAGCTACGACTACCTTTTCCGCTGGCGGGGCCTTTACCTTCTTGACTATCACCATGTCTCCTATCGCGACGCCGGCGTTGTTCCTGATCAGGCCGTCGATCCTGACTATGCCTCTACCTTCGTCGGACGGGTACAGAGGGAGGCACTTTGCAACGGTCCTCCTCTTGCCGCGAATCTCGATGACGTCACCCGTGGACGCATCGAGCGCATCCATGGCGTCATAGTCAATTCTCGCCACTCCGCGGCCGACATCTCTCGTGTAGGCCTCGAGGACCTTAAGCTGGACTTGCTGTTGGCTCATGCCTCTATCACTTTCAGACAACAGTAACCCTCCTGTATCCCTTATTAGTCTTATCTCTTAATTTGAAGACTATTTCGAGGATTCCATTGGTATATGCGGCGGTCCCCGACTCGGGGTCTATCGCGTTCTGAAGAGAAAGCTCCATCCTGTACTTTCTTTCGCCTTTCACCGCCTCCAGCGAGACCTTATCCTCGAGCGCTGAGAGTTGCACATCCTCCTTCTCTACCCCGGGGAGCTCCACCACGAGCCTGAGCATGTTCTCCTTGTCGTCGATGACCTGCTCGTAGATGGGCGCGCGGAAGCCGTCCGGACCCACAAGGTTATCCCCGAAGAACTGGATCCTGGGCTTGCCTTCGGGGCCGATGCCCATCGCCATCCCCGCCACGACAGGCTTCGAAAGGGCCTTCTGTCCCAATTCGACGCTCGACCTTATCGTCTGCTCGAGAGAACGCTCAAAGTCATCGAAGAATTTGTCAAGTTCGTCAAGCATGTCCCGCATGTTCTTTCTTTCTTCAGACAAATTAACCACTGGTTAATTAGCCAAAAGTTAAAGGCTTATGAACCTTTCTGTAAGACCTCCCGTCATCGTGGTGGACATCGAGGAGATTGCCAACTCCAGGGTGAGGCTGAAAATAGCGAACCTGCTTTCCTCAAGGCCTGCCACGCTGAGCGAGCTCTCGGCGCTCACGGATATGTCGGTCCAGGGAGTCCTCAAACACCTCGGCAAGATCGCGGCCCAAGGTCTGCTCAAGGAGGAGAATATGAAGGGGGGCAGGTACCTCAGACAAAGGAAGCTGTACTCCATAGACAGACGCAGGATCGCGGACTACTCGGAGGGTGACCTCATCGTAGCTACCGTCGGCGTGTCCGTCAGGGACGCACCGCGCAGGGTCAAGGACGCGTACGACGAGCTCGACTGGCTGGCAAAGGACATCATCATTTTGAGGAGCAGGGCCAGGGACCTTTCGCACAGGATGCAGCGGGTGCTCGAAGAGGTGACCGAGGACGAGGCGAGGATCTCATCCCTCGTGGACGGGCTCGCGCTGGCCGATGATGAGAAGCAGATAGCTTACCTTATCTTCACGGAAGATGTACCCGCTCGTGTCGCGGCCATCTTGAGAGATTACTACGGATGCACCGACCCCGAGGGAGCGGTGCGCGCGGTGATGGAGAAGATAAGGGTGACGAAGGACTGACCGCGAAGAAGAACTCCAAACCGCTGATAATGGTCACGAACGACGATGGTGTGTTCAGCCCGGGGATAGTCGCTCTCTCGGAGGCCCTCTCACCATATGCGACGGTTTCGGTCATAGCACCAGAGGGCCAGCAAAGCGCAGCCGGGATGAGCCTTACCTTTCACCGGCCTCTTCGGGTCGAGAAGGTGCTCGTTCACGGCAGGGTCTGCTTCGCCGTCTCGGGCAGCCCTGCCGATTCGGTGATGGTGGGCGTGAACCGCATGCTCCCGCATCACCCGGACATGGTCGTCTCCGGCATCAACATAGGGGAGAACCTGACCATCCAGGACATACTTGCGTCTGGGACGGCGGCCGCTGCGATGGAAGCGGCGCTTCTCGGAATCCCGTCGATCGCCTTCTCGATGGAGGTGCCCCCGAGCAAGCGGTTCAGCCACGGACAGAAGGACCCGCGGTTCGACCTGCCGGCGAAAGTGGCCGCTCAGATAGCCCTGGAGGTGCTCCAGCAGGGCTTCCCGGAGGGCGTGAACCTTCTCAACGTGAACTTCCCGTGGAAGACCAGACCCGGGACGAAGGTCAAGCTCACGTCGATCGAGGTCAGGAAGTACCGGGACTACGTCATAGAGAGGAAGGACCCGAGGGGCAGACCATACTACTGGGTCTGGGGTGCGAGGCTTCCCACCTATGAGAAAGATTCTGACATCTATGCGGTGCACAAGCAAGGTATGATCTCGATCTCGCCGCTCTCGCTGGACCTGACACCCTCCGTCGCCAAGGGCGTGAGGGCCTTCGGTCGTCGTCTGGAGCAAAGGGTCGACGCGATGTACGCGGACCCGGCTGACGCACATAAATAGAAAAATCTTCCATACCACTTATAGCGGGCACGAATGAGGAAGAAACGATAGGATGGGCAGCTCCAGGGCCTGGGGAAGGAATGGCGCGAGCACGACCTCCCCTGATGTGTGGTTCGTCACGCTTTCGACAACCGTGAGGTTAGCGTTCCCGCCGTTGCTTCTCTCTTCGCTCCCCAAGAGAGCCATAGGTTTCTCCTACCCGAGCGGCAGGGAGGGACGGATGCTGGGTCTGGCGCTCCTTTCGACGACGCTCCTCATGGGGTTCCTCCTCGACCATGTCATCGGCATCGCGGGTTTCCTTCTGATGGCCTGGGTTACGGGCGGGACCGGCGCGCTCATGGTATACAACTCGACGAGGAGGAGGATAGCGTTCGTCAAGAGCTACTGCTCGACCTGCAGGCTCAGACCCCTGATCGAGCACCACGAAAGGATGCACCTTGAAGGGGAGCCCAGCGAAGACGCAGTGTGGGCTGAAGCGAGGAAGGTGTACAGCTACGAGGGGCTCTCACTGGCTAACGACCCGAAGATCTGTGTGTTCTGCCCGATCGCCAAAAAGCTAAGAGCCAACTGAGGCGGCCGTCGCACCGTGGTCCATCGCGTCGCTGTCCTGGACGAGGATCTGTGTCATTCTGACAAGTGCGGCCTAGAGTGCATAAGGGACTGCCCGGTGAACATCAACGGCGAGGACTGCATCCATCTGGGAGAGGAGAAGCTCGCGGTCATCTCGGAGACCCTCTGCATAGGGTGTGGCATCTGCGTCAAGGTCTGCCCGTTCGATGCTATCACGATACTCAACCTCGGGGAGGAGCTGAAGAAGGACAAGGTCCATCAATACGGCGTCAACTCGTTCAGGCTCTACCGGCTTCCTACACCAAGGAAGGGGCAGGTCGTGGGTCTCGTCGGGAGGAACGGGGTAGGCAAGTCGACCGCGCTGCAGGTCCTCTCCGGACAGCTCATACCCAACCTCGGGAACTATGAGCGCGAGCCGAGCTGGGACCGCTTCCTGGACTACCTCAGCGGAAGGGAGCTGAAGGAGCATTTCAGGCGCGTCGCGGACGGCGAGGTGAAGGTATCGCTCAAGCCGCAGGCCGTCTACAAGTTACCCGAGGTATGGAAGAAGGATGTCCGCTCGCTGCTCGAGAAGGTAGACGAGACGAGGAACGCTGACGTGGTCGTAAGGGAGCTGGGACTAGGAGAGTCGATGTCGAAGAACATCCCGGAGCTCAGTGGGGGCGAGCTTCAGAGGGTAGCGGTGGCGGTGGCGGCGCTGAAGGACGCGGACATCTACCTCTTCGACGAGCCCTCGTCGTTCAACGACGTCTACCAGAGGATGGCCGTCTCGCGCCTCATCAGGGGGATAGCCGAGAAGGGGAAGCAGGTGGTGCTGGTCGAGCACGATATCACTTTCCTCGACTACGCCAGCGACTATGTCCAGATAATCTATGGGGAGCCGGGTGCCTACGGGGTCGTCTCTGCGCTATACCCTTCCAGGACGGGCATAAACTCCCTCCTCGAGGGGATGCTGCCTCAGGAGAACGTACGGTTCAGGGACAGGGCCGTCACCTTCGAGGTCTCCACGGCCGTGGAGAGCCAGCAGTCGACGGAGGTGGTGGCGAGCTACAGTGACCTCACAAAGGCCTTTCCCGGCTTCAGGCTCGAAGCGCGGGGAGGAGAGCTCACGCGTGGCATAGTGCTCGGGATCATCGGGGCCAACGCCCTCGGAAAGACGACCTTCCTGAAGATCCTCGCAGGGGAGGAGAAACCTGACTCGGGGAGCGTGAGCGTAGGTGCGAAGATAGCCTACAAGCCGCAGTACCTTAGGTCGGACTTCCCGGGCACCGTGCAGGAGTTCTTCGCCGAGAGGGCGGGCAAGGGCTACGATGACCCGAACCTGCAGGCGACCCTCGCAGCCCCGCTGAGGATAGAGAAACTGCTCGCGAGGAATATCTCCGATCTGAGCGGCGGAGAGCTGCAGAAGGTTGCCATCGTAGCGACGTTCGCGCAGGAGGCGGACATCTACGCCCTCGACGAACCGAGCGCCTTCGTGGACGTGGAGGACAGGTTCGTGATAGCCAAGGCGATCGGAAGGCTGGTGAAAGCGGTAGGGAAGAGCGCCATGGTCATCGACCACGACATCCAGCTCCTCGACCTGGTATCCGACAGGATGCTCGTCTTCACGGGCAAGCCCGGGACCCATGGTCTGGCAACGCCGCCGCTGGGCAAGGAGGAGGGTATGAACATCTTCCTGAGGGAGGTCGGCCTGACCTACAGGCGCGACGTAAACAGCGGCAGGCCGAGAGTCAACAAGCCCGACGGCAAGCTCGACCGTGAACAGAAGGCGAAGGGTGAGTACTACTATGTCACCAAAGGCGTGCCCCGAGAGGCTGCCGACGAGTAGCCCTCTGATAGGATGGTAGGGTGCCAGAAGGCGAGAGTTTCGTGGCCAAGATTCTCCAGAGAGCTCTCGACGGCGTGCTGACCGCCGCGCAGACGAGGGCGGTGGAGACAGGGATCGACGTGATAGGGGATATCGCCATAGTGAAGCTGGACGACTCGGTCAAGGACCAGGGACCGGCCGTCGGGAACGCGATTCTCGAGTCGATGAAGAACGTAAGGGTGGTCTTCGACCAGGAAGGGGGCATCGAGGGGGACTTCCGCCTGCGAAAGCTGAGGCATATCGCAGGCGAGGGCAGGACTCTTACCACGCACAGGGAAAACCAGCTTCGATTCACCGTTGACGTCGAGAGGTGTTACTTCTCACCGAGGCTCTCGACGGAGAGGCTCAGGATAGCCGACGTCGTTCAGCCTGGCGAACTGGTCCTGAACATGTTCGCAGGGGTAGGGCCCTACTCCAACACGATCTCGAGGAGGAAGAGGGTAAAGGTCTACAGCAACGAGCTGAACGCGACGGCGTTCGAACTGCACGCGCGCAACAACAGGCTGAACAAAGTGGAGGACCTGACGGTCATGTTCGGGGAGGATGCCATGGACCTTCAGAAATCGATAGACGTGAAGTTCGACAGGATCCTTATGCCTCATCCGTCCGCCTCAGACAGGTTTCTGCCCGTCGCCGCAGAGATGGCCAAGCCGGGCGGCCGTATACACTACTACAGGCAGGTCTCTGGTTATGACCTGCAGGAGGCTGAGAATGAGCTGTCGCGCGAGGTCCGTGCCATACTGGGGCACGCGCCGACGTTCAGGATGCGGAAGGTGCGCGAGATAGGGCCCAGGTTCCTCGAGCTGGCAGCCGACATCCAGCTGGCGAGCTAGTCTGCGTATCGTGCGCGGGCGAGGAGACGCGCGACCCTGATGGGTTCCGGCAGCGTTCCCTGCAGTGTGAACGAATCCACCACCCTCCTTGCGTCGTCTCCGGAGATCGACGAGAGCCGCGCGTAGACCTGGTGTCCGGTCTTCAGCCGCAGTGCCATACGCTCCCCGAGCTTCCGGTACAGGTCCACTTTGACCCGCGGGTCCCCGAAGAGCATGCGTATGGAGTCCTCCATGCCGGAGGACTCGCGGTAAGTGAGACATACCACGGGGACGCCGCTCTTCTCCGAGAGCGAATCGACGTCGACGACGTTGTAGTGGCTGATCACGGCGCCTGACAGCAGGATCACGTTGACGTCTTCCCTGCGGAGCCTCCTGAACATCCTCACGAGCGCCGAGGTTGCGTCGTCGCCTCCGACCGTAGCCTTGCCGAAGACGAACCCGTCGACCACGAGGTCCGAGCGCATGACGACGCCCGCTATCGTCGAGAACCTGTCGGTCCTCCGGAAGCTTTCGGCGACGCCAAGAGCGCGGAGCCCCGGCTTGTTCGCGTGTACCCGCAACAAGCGCCGAATCGCGGCACATCCTTAATACGCTTCCGCGAGCTGTCGCACGCGGCGTCGATGAAGTAACAGAGTTACGGATAATCCAATATGACCTGAAGGCATTTGACTGAGACGCCCTTCAGATTATCTCCAGACCGGGCTCGAACCTGCTGACGGAGGCAAGGAAGTCCCTCAGGGCGAAGATGGGGACGACGGGCACCCCGGCGATGAGCCTGGTAGGTGAGTCCACGAGCGTCAG
>JASHPA010000208.1 GCA_030038365.1 Nitrososphaerales archaeon | reverse complement strand
GTGGGCTTGAGCGCCTGTATCACGGCATAGGGAAGGCCCGGCCAGAACCCCTCAGGGGTGCGGATGAACAGGTGCGTGTCCACGAAGACGACCCTGCCCTTGCTCCGGCTTATCTTGGTCGCGGCGACCTTCTGGAGGCGTTTCTGCTTCTCGACGGGAAGCTTCCTCATCTCGTCCCTGTGCTTCACCCATTTCAGCCTCTTCGCAGCTTCGAACATCTCTGTGCCGAAGACCGCGACAGAGGAGCCTTCTATGGCCTCCACGGACTTGCCGACGACCGTGCTCTTGCCGACGCCCGCTATCCCGACGACTACTATTCTCAGTCCCATGCTATCACGTCTGTCCAAGAACTCCCGCCAGTCTGGGCGAGAACTCCTCCAGCTGCTCCTTGACGAGCATCTGGTAGTACTGCAGGATGATATCGACCATCAGCAGCAGACCGATTCCGGTACCGAAGACGCCGAAGAGGTCCGAGATGGACGCGACCAGGCCTATGATCAGCCCCCCGATGATCGTGATGGGCGGGATGTACCTGTTGAGGACCTGCTCTAGCGAGAGCCCGGAGCGCCTGAAACCAGGGACCTGCACGTCAGCGTTCATGAGGTTCTTCGCGACAGCCCTCGATGACAGGCCGCCTATCTCGACCCACACCCGCGCGAAAATCACCGCGAAGGTGGTGAGGAACGCGACGTAGATCACTGCGCGCACAGGGTCGGCGGCGGTCTGGGCGAGCCCGTCGGGCGCGGTCAGGTAGTAGACGAGGCCGCCTGTCGGATTGTTGTTCGTATCGTAGCCCGCGATGATATAGTGCAACCAGGGAGCCCCGCTATCACGGTCGTAAATGAGGCGGGCGATGAACGAGACGTTTGCCGTCAGCGCAGAGACCAGGATGACCGGGATGTTCGAGACATAGAGCAGCTTGATTGGGTAGACGCCCTGGAAACCCTTGAACTTCACGGAGGTGATGGGGACCTCGACCCTCATCCCTTCGATGTATATGATGAAGAGTATCACCGCGATGCTGAGGACGAACGTGATCAGGTCGGGATACTCGTCCGGCCGCACCACGATGCTGCTCAGGTTGTTGGCAGCAGCCGCCTGGATCAACGCGGGTATGAAGCCGAGGAACGCCGTCGGACCGGTCGAGCTGCTGGTCAGGGCAACTACCTCGGGCGAGAACGTATACCACATGAAAGTCTGCGCGACGCCTCCCAGGATGAAGAGACTGATCCCGCTGCCTATCCCCCACCCCTTCTGGATCATCTCGTCCAGCAGCAGGACGATTATGCTCGCGCAGAAGAGCTGGAAGAAGATCACGATGCTCTGGGCCTGGCCGAGAGTGCCCAAGGCGCCCCCTATGATGTAGGCTGCTGCCTCGACCGCGATCACTATGAAGGTAAGTATCTTGGTCGAGGAGCCGAAGATGGCCCTGTCCTCCGGGTCTCCCAGGTCGAGCTTCAGCAGGTCACTCCCCTGGAGCAGCTGGAGGATCAGCCCCGCCGTGACGATCGGGCCGATTCCGAGGGTCATGAGGGTGCCCTCGTTGGAGGCGAAGATTATCTCGAGGAAGGAGAACTGGTTGTTCGAGCTGGTGAAGTCATAGAGCGGAGTGATGGCCATCGTCATGTACAGGGCGAGGGCGAGCCCTGTCCAGATGAACTTCTCAGAGAGGCCGGGCTTCTGCTTGGGCTTCGGAACCTCTGGCAGAATCGTCGCGACGCTCTTGACCACGTCTCTGAGGGAAGCCAAGCTTAAAACTCCGTGCCTATTCTACTATCTTACCACCGGCTTCTTCAACTTTTGTTTTGGCTCTTTCAGTGAATGACTCGACCCGGATGTTGAAGGCGCGGGTGACCTGGCCAGACCCGAGGAGCTTCTCTACGCCCATCGAGGTCAGGTCAAGCGAGACGGGGGCTTTGTCCTTTCCGGTCATCATCCCTTCGAGCTCGCCGACGTTGAGCCACTTCGAGACCTTGTGCGCCCCGGGGACGGCGTACTGGTCCTTCCTGAAGTGGTTGGGGTCGTGGATGACCATCCAGGACCACTTGTGCTTGTGGAGGCCCGCGTTGCCGTGACCGCCCTGCTTTCCAGAATGGCGGTGCTGGCCTATCTGTCCGTAGCCGTGGGTTCTCGAGCCCCTCAACCTGCGCACTTTCCTGGTTCTTGTCGGCAAGCTCTATATCATTCTCCTTACTATTTCGGGTAGTTTGGGGTTCTCCCCGAGTACACCGCCTTCTCTGAACTGTCTCCGCGAAGACCTCTTGAGCCCACCCTTTGGCGGGGAGAGGCCGAAGAAAGGCTTCACGCCCGAGACCGAGGAGAGCGTCATGCCTTGGGCGAGCATCTTGGACGCCAGCTCCGCATGGTCCTTGTAACCGAGCGCCTTGAGCGCCGAGGAATCGAGCTTCCTGGCCGCGCTCACCCTGCCGCGCTGCTCGAGGAGGGACTGCAGAAGCGCACCGTCGACAGGGCACCACGCCACGTAGTCCTTGCAGAGCCTCAGGGCTCCCAGCGTGGTCGCGTCGTCGCGCACTATCGTCGCGGCGAAGCGCCTCCCTATCCCGAGCTCGACAAGGGTCGTCCTGACCGGGGTCGGAGTGTTGATCAGCCCGTGCAGATTTACCGCGAGAAGGTTTCCCATTTCTTGTCACTCACACGTTGAGTCCTCTGGACTTGGAGAAGGCGTCGTACGTGGCGTTGGCGAGGGACGAGAGCGTGTCCGTGGAGCCGAAGGTCCTTACCCAGACGTCCTTCACGCCGGCTAGCCCTAGGAGGTTGGTCAATGCGGGCCCGGCGACCGTGCCCAAAGACCTTGGCGCCGGCAGAAGTTCGACCCTCACGCTTCCTGCCTTGCCCACGATCCTGTAGGGGACGGAATGCTTGGTCCCGCACCTGCACTCCCAGCTTCCGCATCCCAGCTGGACTGGTATGACGTTGAGGAGCGCATCGTTCGTAGCCTTGTCGATCGACGACTTCATCTGTGCCGCCTTGCCCTTCCCGACACCGAAGAACCCGTTGCCGTTACCGACGGCGACGACTGCCGCAAAGCGGGTGAGCTCGCCCGCGTCGGTCTGCTTCTGCACGATTCCCACGCTCACGACCTCGGACTTGAGGTCCGGGACTAGCGTCTTGACTATCTCGGGCTCGCGGAGCTTGAGACCCAGCTGGAATATCTCGTCGAGGGAGGTGATCTTGCCTTCCTGGACCATCTTGCCAAGCTTGGTGCGCGGCACCCAAGGGACCTCCTCTCTGTCGTCTCTTCGCCGTTCTCTGTCGGACATCAGCTGGCCCCCATTATCGCTTTCTTGACCCTGGTGTAGTCTTCAGCATAAGACTCTGGCTTGAAGCCGCTCTTCAGCAGTCCCGAGAAGCGCTTCTCGTAGAGTTCCCTGTTCTGAGAGGAAAGCTCGTTCGCGTATTTCGCTATCGTCTCTCCCTTCAGGACCCCCTCGGAAGGGACGACGTCCTCCGAGAGCGGCACGTCGACGCCCGCGTCGACGACGCCCTTGACAAACGCCGGGATCCTCGTCCCTCTGACGAACGGGACCGGCCCGTTGTAGAGATAGGCGCGCTCGACGCCCTTCTTCTTGGCTTCCTTTCCGGCCCAGAGGCCCAGAAGGTAGCACGCAGGGATAGACTTGGACGAACCCTTCCATCCCAGCTTCTTCAAATCGTGCGAGTTTGCCGAGGCGACTACGAGGTCGCCCTTGACTGCCGGCTTGAGGAACTGCGCGCTGACGTTCTTGGTCGAGATTCGCACGGCCAGCAGCATCCCCCTCGAAGATATCGCTTTCCGTCGAGCCCTGTAGTCGGTGGCGCCGCTACGCCGCCTCCGGTACATCGGGACATGACCCGTCATCTAGCGGCGCGCCTCCTTCATGAGTTCGGCGAGGTGCTTGACGTCTCTGACCTGGCCGCCCTTGACCTGACGGTAGAGCCTCTTGTAGACGTCCTTGCCTATCTCGTTCCTCTCCCTTGCGACCTTCAGCCTCCATCTAAGCGCCCGGACCTTCTTCATCCATGCGTCCTTGCGGGGGTTCCTGGAGGTATAGGGGCCCGTGAACGATCCCTGCTTGCGAGACTTGCCCTTCGAATGCTTCACGCGTGCGCGGCCGCGCGACACACCCTTTACAGGCGCGACCTTGATGCCACCCATCCCGGCCAGCCCCCTGATCGTGCTCCTGGTGATGGCGTCCTGGATGAGGTCCTGCGCCTCCGGGTCCATGATTATCCTGTCCTCGCCGACCCCGAGGGTATCGGCGGCCAAACGCCTCTTACTTCTTAGGTTCAATGACTCGCAACCTCTGTGGATTCAGGACTCGAAGACCCAGCTCGGACGCCCTCTTCATTATCTCGACGCGTTTCCTGGCGCCGACGGTAGCGCCCATCCTGACGACCTCCTTGCCGGGGACGACCTTGGTCAGGTCCTTGGCGTTGTAGACTATGACTTCCCTCTGTCCGCTCGAGTGATAACCGCGGACAGGGGCCGGCCCTCTGTATCCGACCTTTACTCTCTTCGGCCAGCCCTTGATCGACTTTCTCACTTTGTTGTCGAGACCCTTCGGCTTCCTCCATTCGGGGTGAAGGCGGTCGTACCTCCAGCTCTCGGGCCGGACGAACTCGGGCCTGTGCTCCGCTACCTCCTTCCTCACCTGGAGAAGGCGTTCGAGGCGAGGGGCCTCCTGGTCTTTTTCTGTCGAGGGTCTCTTAGGCATTCTTGCTTACCAGCCTTTCTTCTTCTCGTAGACGTAGATACCATCCAAGAAGATTCTTTGGTCCTTGCGCTTGATCTTGGTGGCCTGTTCTAGATTAGCAGAAGTCTGTCCAACGTCCTCGAGCGATACACCCTTAATAATAATATCGTCTCCCTCGACCGCGACCTTACAGTCGCCTATGATGTCGGTCACCCTCGCCGACCTCTCCCCCACGAAGTTCTCGACGTTCACCTGCTTCCCCTTCACTTTCACGGTGACCGGGAAGTGGGCGAATACGACCTTGAGCTTGTATGTGTAACCCTGCGTGACGCCGATGACCATGTTCCTGACGATGGACGACATGGTGTTGGAGGAGACCACGTCCTTCTTCCTGTCGCTGAAGGGGAGGATCTCAACCTTCCCGTCCTTCACCTCCATGTTGACGTGGATCCTGTCGAACCTCTTCTTGACGCTGCCAAGTGGGCCCTTGACGGTGAGCACCCTTCCGCTGACGGAGGCGGTCACACCCTCCCCCAGCTCCACCCTGTGGACCAGCTCTGTCTCAGTAGACATATCCGAGTAGTCTCCCTCCCATGTTCTTCTCCTGGGCCTCCGTGTGAGACAGCACCCCTTGCGGGGTCGAGACTATCAGCATGCCCACGCCTACCGCGGGCAGGTAGCGGCTCTCCCACTCGGTGTACTGCTTCGCCTTTATCGGGTAGCGCGGGATTATGGCGCCGCACTTGTTGATGCGGCCCAGCAACTGCACCCTCAGCTTCCCCGAGACTCCGTCGTCGATAAACTCGAACTCGCCGATGTACCTCTTCTTCTGGAGGACGCGCATGACCTCGCTCGCCAGGTTGGACGCAGGTATCACGATGCATTCCTTCTTCCTCCTCATCTCGGCGTTCTGTAGCGAGGCGAAGAGGTTTGCGAGTATGTTATTGACTGTCATCTACGCCACCTAATCGTACTTCCTGAAGCCAAGCTTCTCGGCCACCTCGCGGAAACACTGCCTGCAAAGCACCAGGTCGTAGCTCCGGATAACCGCGCCGTACTGCCCACACCTTCTGCAGTAGTGGGTGGACTTGCCATACTTCCTTGGTTTAGGGTGCCTGTCCTTCATTGTATCGTCACTCCGAACTCGCGCTTGAAGAACTCCATCGCTTCCTCCTTCGTCACCACGTGGGTCTTGCCGAGAGGCGCGGGCTTCCTGAGTCGCTTGGAGACCCTTCCACCTGGCCTCTGGAGGAAGACTGAGACGTTCATCCCCCATATGCCTATCTCGGGGTCATACCTGATTCCGGGAATCTCGATGTGTTCCTTCAGTCCGAAGGAGACGCTGCCCCTTGAGTCGAAAGACGATTCGTTCATCTTGTTCTCCCGCGCCGTGAGCAGCCTCGTGATGAGCTCCCTTGTACCGTCACCCCTTACTGTGACGACCAGTCCTATCGGCTCTCCCCTGTGGATGCCAAAGTCTCTGATCGACTCCTTCGCCTTCCTCTCGCTGGGCTTCTGTCCGGTAATCTGGTCGAGGACACGCCTCGCCCGCTCGACCGCTTCACCGGACTTGCCGACGCCGACGTTTATCACGACCTTTGCGATCACTATCTTCCGCATCGGACTACTGACGACTTCGGTCTGGCTCATCTCATAGCTGCACCTCGATCGCTGGCTTGTCAGCTCCGACCGGGAAGACGAGCCTTGCAGGTAGCTCTGTCTCGCCACCGGGGAGTGAGAGGGTGATCATCTTCTCCCTGGAAATAGTACCCTTCTTCACGTCGGATATCTTCCCGACCTGCCCCGCGCGTTCGCCAGACAGGACCAAGCCCACGGCACCCTTCGACAGCTTGATCGTCGAGACGACACTCTGTTCCGGGACCTTGAGGACGACAGAGTCGCCAGGAGTCAGCGCGAGTGTGTCGTTGATGATGGACCGCCCGTCATGGAATCCGTACTGGATGTGCCCGCCTCTGATCTTGGTCTTCGAACGGATTCTGCAGAGCTTAAGCGTTGCCTGTTCCTTCGGGATCTTTCTGGGGGTGAGCCCGTCAGGAGACGGAAGCAGCCTGTAGGCGACGCCCTCCTTGGGCACCTCGATTACGTTGAACAACCCCACCGAGAAGCCGGCGTTATGCCTTGGCACTCCGTCGACAAGCACCTGCGACGCGGAGAGGACGCTGTTGACCTCTCTCGAGTTCTCGACCAGATGGAGCAGGTCGCGGAGCGCAACCCCCAGCGAGTAACCATCCTGCAGGGAGTATGCCCCGGGCCGTGGTTTGGTCGCGAACCTGCTGGATTTGCGCCCGATGTCCCACTGCTTGGGGGCGCTCAGGCGCTTCAGGCTCTTGCTACCGCTCTTCTTGCCCATCTGCCATTACTCTCCCTGTATCTTCCTCTTCCGAAGCTTGTCGTCCAGGTTCAGGCTGGTTATCACGACCTTCGATGCGTCGATAGCCGCGAGAGAAGTCCCGCCCTCTATCTTCTCGCGGTTGACGCCTTCGATGTAGACCTTCCCCGCATCGCCATCGACCCTCGAGACCTTGCCTTCGATACCCCTGAAGCCGCCGCGGATTATCTTCACCGAGTCGCCCTTCACCGGCCTGAGGGTCTTCTTCTTGTACTTCTCACGCAGATCGTCAGAAACGCGAGCGCCGAATGTCATCTCAATTTCACCTATACCACTATCGAGGCTATGTTTGCCAGCCTCGGCCACTTCTCCGCAGCTTCGCTAGCCACAGGCCCCTTGATGTCCGTCCCACGCATCTCCCCCTCAGGGGTCATGAGAACGGCCGCGTTGTCCTCGAAGGACACCCGGAGGCCGCTCACTCTCCTTACGGGATACTTCTGCCTGACTATGACGGCGTTGAACGTCTGCTTCCTGAGGTCCGGGGGACCTCTCTTCACTACGCAGATGACGCGGTCACCGACTGATGCGGCAGGATACCTGCCGTACCTCGTTTTTGCCTTGGCGACCATCACGACCCTCAGGGTCTTGGCGCCCGTGTTGTCCGCGCACGTTATGACGGCATTGAGCGGGATCGAGCGGGTGATGTAGGTCTTGAACTCCTCTACTCCCTTGGCAGAGACCGCTCTCGACTTTGTGGACACGCTAGTCGGACCTCCTCGACTGTATCACGACGAACGAAATCGTCTTCGAGAGGGGCCTGCACTCTGCGACTGAAGCTGTGTCGCCCTCCTTAAGGTCGATGCACGGCGGCAGGTGCGCATGGACCTTGCCGCGGCGCCTCTCGTACCTGTTGTACTTGGGCACGCTCTGCAGGAACTCCCTCTGAAGCACCACTGTCTGCTTGTCCGAGACGGACACTACCCTGCCTGTAAGTATCTTACCGCGGACCTTCACGTGACCGTGGAAAGGACAACGGGCGTCGTCGCACGTCCTCTTGGGGGGCGCTATGAGCAGACCCGCCGAGCTCAAACCTTGCTCCCCCTTGCGAGGCGATCCTCGAGCCTGCCTACGAGCTCGTCGCCCACGATTATCCTGCCACCGTCCTGCAGCTGCAGGACGGTACCAACCTTCGGGAGCATCAATTTGGAGCTTCCGGACACGATCGTGATCGTCTTCATGCTCTCGATGGCGAAGGTACCCTTCTTCCCGATGAGGCCCGGGTCGGAGCACTGGAGGACGGCAATCCTCTGGCCGATCAGGTCTATCATTCGGAGACGCCCTTCTCCTTCATCACCGTGAGTACTCTTGCGACATCCTTCTGAAGCTTGTTGATGTTGCCAGCTTCCTTCTGGATCATTCCCCTCGCGGCAAGGCCGCGGAGCTTCGCGAGCTCGCCCCTCAGCTCGAAGAGCCGGTCCCGGAGCTGGTCGGGGTTCTGTTCTCTAAGGTTCTTAGCTTTCACTCTTGGCAACTTGTTCTACCTTCTCTTGGGGTTGGGGCTGTGGTTCCGCCGGCGTTTCCGTCTTTGGCGTTGGCTCTGGCGCCGGTGCCGCTGGTTCGGCAGGCTTCTCAGCTTTCTCGGCCTTCTCAGCCCTAGCCTTCGGGGTCCTGGTCCTCTCGGACTTGGGCTTCGCAGGCTTGGCTGCCGGGACAGCCTCGGGCTTCTTCGCCTCCTTGGGTTCCTCCGGCTTGGATGGAGCCGCTGGTGCCTGCGATGGAGCCTCTGTCTGAGGCTGCTGCTCGACGAACTCCACCATAGGTGGTACCGCGTCCCTGAGCGCTATCTTGACCTGTATACCATAAAGTCCGAGTTTCAGCAGGACATCGGTCGTCGCCTCATGCACGACCCTCTTCGAAGCTTCGCCGCTCTTCGGCACGACGCCCATCCTGTACTTCTCCTTGTGCGACCTGTCGCTGCGGAGTTTTCCGGCAACGCCTATCTCGACTCCGGCCGCGCCCGCGGCCATGATCGAGTTCATGGTCCAGTTGGCAGCTCTCCTGAAGGCCGTGCCTCTTCCGACTATCTGAGCAATCCTGGCGGCCATTATCCTTGGATTGAGTTCAGGAGCCTCCACTTCAGAGACGGCTATCTGAGGGTTGGGCAGAGGGAACTTGGCAGCGACGCGCTCGGTGAGGTCCTTGATCCCGGTACCTCTCCTGCCGATAGCGAGACCCGGGCGGGTGACAAAAACGGTGATCCGGGAACCCACGGGGTTCTTCTGGACGTCAACTCCGGCATAACCGGCTTCCTTGAGCGCCTTCTCAAGGTATTCGTCGAGTTCAGCATAGGTCCGATGCATTGAAAGGATGCTCTTCACAGCGCTTTGCTCAGAGGCAACCATCAGATTTCTCTCCCTACGAACTCGATGTGCACTAACGTGTGGAAGTTGGGGCTGCTGCTCCCGTGCGCGCGAGGAACGAAGTCCTTGATGACGCGTCCGGCAAGCGCCGAGGAATGAATAAGTTGGACGCGGTCGGGGTCCATCCCCTTGAACTCGCAGTTAGCCTGCAGATTGCGGAGGACGTTCAGGATGGACTTGGCCGCTCGCACCGGATAGGAACCGGAAGGGAAACCCTCGAGCTCGCTCCTGTGACCGACCTTGAGCTTGTGCCGCCTGAAGGGGATGGGTGATTTCATCTCCTCGACATTCTCGAGGAGCTCGATAGCTTTGGATAACGTCATTAACCTGACCGTATTACAAATCTCGCGGGCAGCCTTGGGCGAAATGTTGACCTCCCTCCCGCTAGCCCTGACATGAATCGCTGGGTCAAATGCCTTGAAACTGTATGCAAACTGAGGCACTTCGCGTCTGCCGTAAACCACGCTCGATTTGAGTACTGCATAAATACTTTACCACGATTTGACCGTCGCCAACGGAAGGCGCTTGTTTCGCGCGGTTGACAGGGGGACGCCAAAAAGCTACGAATGGTTTCGCGTTTTCGGGTCGACCGCGCATCATACTTATAATGGCTAATCAGGGCAGAGCAAAAAGAGCTGGCCCACCCGCAATTGTGGTCGAAAGAGTCTCCTGTCACAGATTTCACCGCTGACGACACGACCTACGAAACGCTAGAATGCGACGTGCTGATAGTCGGCGCGGGAGGGGCGGGCATGAGAGCGGCGATAGAGGCCAAGGATCACGGGGCAGGGGTCCTCCTCGTCTGTAAGACCCTGCTGGGAAAGGCGCATACGGTCATGGCAGAAGGAGGGATCGCCGCGGCTCTAGGGAACATAGACCCGAAGGACAGCTGGGAGGTACACTTCTCGGACACCATCGTCGAGGGTCAGGACCTCAGCAACTGGCGAATGGCCGAGATCTATGCCAAGGAGGTAATCGACAGGGTATCCGAGCTCGAAAAGTATGGCGTGCTCTTTGACAGGACTCCGGACGGCAGGATAATGCAGAGACCCTTCGGCGCGCACACATATCGGAGGCTGTGCTACATAGGGGACAGGACGGGGCTCGAGCTGATCCGGACCCTCGAAGACCAGGTAATCGAGAGGAACATCCCTTTCGTAGACGAGATCGAGATAACGAAGGTCTTCAGGGATCCCTCGACAGGAAAGGTGTCAGGGGCTTTGGGGATAAGGAACAAGACGGGCGGGCTCATCCTCTTCAGGTGCAAGGCGATCATACTGGCGACGGGAGGCTCAGGGAAGGTCTACGCGGTCACCTCGAACTCCTACGAGTCCACCGGGGACGGGCTCGCGCTGGCATACCGTGCAGGAGCCGAACTGATGGACATGGAGATGATCCAGTTCCATCCCACAGGAATGATCTACCCGGAGGGAGTAAGGGGACTGTTGGTCACGGAGGCCGTGAGAGGCGAGGGCGGGATCCTCACGAACGTAAAGGGAGAGAGGTTCATGGAGCGCTACGACCCCAAGAGAAAGGAGCTGTCCGCGAGGGACGTGGTCGCCCGCTCGATATACACGGAGATAGTGCAGGGGAGGGGTACGCCAAACGGTGCAGTCTACCTCGACATCACACAAAGGGGACCTGAGTACATCAAGAAGAAGCTGCCGAGCATGTACTCCCAGTTCCTCGAGTTCGCCGGAGTCGACATCACCAAGCAGAAGATGGAAGTCGCGCCCACTGTACACTACCAGATGGGAGGCGTGAGAGTCCAGCCCGAGACCGCGGGGACGAACGTGGTCGGACTCTACGCGGCCGGAGAGGTGGCCTGCGGGCTACACGGAGCCAACAGGCTCGGAGGTAACTCACTCGGCGACATTCTCGTCTTCGGGAGGAGGGCGGGTTTGGCGGCTGCAGAGTATTGCAAGACGATACAGCAAGGACAGGTGGACCTGAACGATGTCGAACAGGAGACGAAAAGGATACTTGGTCCGTTCGGGGTCACGGATGGGGAGAACCCCTTCGCTCTCAAGTCCGAGATCGCCGCAGTGATGTGGAAGTACATGGGCATAGTGAGGAACG
>JASHPA010000207.1 GCA_030038365.1 Nitrososphaerales archaeon | reverse complement strand
TATGTCGTCCAGATATTGTGGGGAGGTGAATGAAGAAATGACCATGATGATGGAAGAGGCCGTGATGATGTGCCCGAGCTGTCATGAGATGAAGATGGGTCCGATGTCCATGAAGTCCTCCATGATGAAGTGCGACGGGTGCGGCGGCATGATGAAGGAAATGAAGATGAAGTAAGGGTCGGTCTAGGGCCCGACAGACGGTCGATGAAAAACAATCGACCCTCTAGGGCCTGACATAATTTTATGGTAGCGGGTTACTTTGGCTGTTTTCTTGTGTTGGTGCTTCAAACGCTGGCTAAATGTTGTGGAAGGAGAGAAGAGCGTCGACCGTTGTAGCCAGTTCGATAGGCGCAAGTGCGATGCTCTCCTCGATGTCCAGTCGTTTGGCTCCAGTGACATACCTCGGCAACCTCCGACCATAGGCGAACGCAGGCTCTTTTGTTCCTATGGGTGAACCGGGATCTTCGAAGAACCGCTCGTAGCCATAGTTACCCGTTCATTAGGCAAGCACCGCCCCTCAAGGCGAAATCCCTGGAGAAGAAATCGTCGTTCGGCCGGTCGGACAGCATCCGACGAAGTATAACGTCCCTCGAGACGGCTGTATCTGGTGCGTTGCAAGAATCACTGGGGATTCGTTCCTGTGTCGCGCAGGCGTCTTCTTTCGGCCTTCGTGCGATGAGCGGCCGGGATTGAACCTGGATGCCTGATTTAGCTGGGGCGCGGCTTTGCGGTGGGCTTTGCGTCCGCGTTGGAAACCACATTGCCTCACAGTGAGCTTTCTTGACTGCGGCCAAGAAACCTCACATTTTGTCTCGGACTTCCCAGGAAGCTGGCTCTCATCCGGCTGTCCCTGACTTCAGAGGGGACAGATAGACTCCCGAGCTGAATACGCTCGAGACGAGATGATTCGACCCCTGCCTGAGAAAATAACTCTGGGCCCTGGTCCGTCTCAAGATACCAGATATCCGCGGATTCGTTTCGCAGGAAGCTCTTGAGAATTGACCACAGACCCCTGAACTTGACCGGACAGACCATCGCCATTTGCTTGGAGCATCCCCGAGGACGGTCGGAATCTCGAAGGCTTCCATCGCCTGTGTGAGTGATTCGACCCCCAAAGCACGCTCTGCCGCCGGTCTCAGGCGGCCGAGGCGGTCGTCACGGGGAGCGTCCCGGTCTTCTCGCTCGCAGCCATCTGTGTGAGCACCTCCTCCGAAACCGTGACCATCGTCTTGACATCCTCGGAGCTGTGTGCGTTGGACATCAGGCCCGGATGGGCGGGGATTATCACGACACCCTTGATCGTCATCCCAGTCGAGAAGACCCTCTGCCTGAACGGGTCGGCCCTGAGCACGTCCCTCTTGCTGAGGGGCGCCCTGTCGGTGAAGAGGAACTGGTAGAACGAGCCGAGGGAGTTGATGTGGAGCTTGATTCCCAAGTCGATCGCCGCGGCCATCGTCTTCCGCTTGTACTCCTGCGTGATGGATTCCATGTAGGGGTAGGGGTTCAGACGCTCAAGCTCGCTGATCATTGCGATACCGGCCGCGAGGGAAACAGGATGGCCCGTGAACGAGCCCGAGTGAAGTATCTTGATCCCGGAGCTGCCCTGCTGGACCTGCGGCGCGACAGCGGACTCCATGATGTCCTTCCTCCCGCCGAACGCCCCGATCGGCATCCCTCCGCCGATTATCTTGCCATAGATGGCAAGATCGGGCTTCACCCCGAGCAGCTCCGTAGCCCCGCCGAGCCCGAGCCTGAAGCCTGTGATGACCTCGTCGAAGATGAGCGGGATGTCGTTCGCGCTGGTCACTTCCCTCAAGGCTTTGAGAAACTCTCTTCCAGCAGGAACCACTCCGCACTGGAAGACACACACCGGCTCGATGATCACTGCAGCCAGTTCCTTGGCGTTCTTCCTGATTGCCTGGACACTCGCCTCGGTGTTGTTGTAGGGGAGGATCAGAGTGGATTCGGGGATATCGCGCGGCAAGCCCGGGGAATCCGGGACCGCCTTGGGCGAGGAGTCTTCCCCCTGCGGGACCGCTGTGCCGCTGATCAGCGTAAGGTCGTGCTGGCCGTGCCAGTTGCCTTCGAACTTGCCTATCTTGTCCCTTCCCGTGAAGGCCCTGGCCGTCCTGAGGACCATCGTCGCTGCCTCGGAGCCAGTGTTGGTGAACCTCAGCTGCTCCATGTGAGGGTTGTGTCTGGCAATCTTCTCCGCGAGCTGCGCCTCGAGCTCCGTCGGATAGATGACCATGAGAGCCTTCTCTGCCTGCCTCTTCACCGCCTCGACGACCGGGGGATGGTTGTGACCCAGTATCTGGGTTCCTGCGCCTCCGATGGTGTCGATGTACTCGTGACCGTCAACGTCGTAGACCTTTGAGCCATTGGAATGGTCGAAGAAGATCGGGTGTGGATATGGCCGCATCAGCTTCATGTTCCCGGTGACCCCTCCAGCGAGATGGACCCTCGCCTTCTCGAAGAGCTTCGCGGAGGTCTTGTTCCTCTCAATGTATTCAGCTTCGTAGACCTTCAGTAGACGTTCGAGCGATGAGCCATCCAATGAAAAGCGCCTGCGACGGCGCTGGCCCTACGCTATTTAAGTGGAATCGGGCGATTAATGTAGGGAGCGGGGTTGGAAACCGCCGGCCCTTACCCGTAAGGAGTCTGGCGTTTATATCGGGATATCGACTCAACAGGCTATGCCGGAGCAGCCGGTGACGTTTGCCAGGGATGCTACAGGGCTGGTAAAGGAGTTCTCCCCGCTCATTACCCTTATCACCACCATAGTACTCACTAACTACGGGCTCGGTCTTGCGACCTACATCCCGTACAGCCCCTACCTCTACCCGGGTTCGGACCTCGGGACTGCGGCGCTGCTAGCCATCCCGTTCGTCCTCGTCCTGGGTCTGCTCTACGTCTGGTTCACCATGTCCATGCCGCGCTCGGGCGGAGAGTACGTGTGGATATCGAGGATAACACATCCGGCCATCGCGCTGGGCTTCGGGTTCCTCTTCGTCTTCTATCAGGCGATGTTTTGGGGGTCGCTCCTCAACTACACCATCAGCTACCTCCTGGGCGGTGGCGTCGCCAGCATCGGCTACGCGACCAGCAACCAGTCCATGATTTCGGCGGCGGCATTCTACAGCACGCCCCTGGCCATAATCGGGCTTGGTACCGTCCTGGTCATCGTGATGTTCCTGATCACCGCCGCCCCGATCAGGCTCTACCTGAGCATTCAGCCAGTGCTCTGGGCGCTCGGGATGGTCGCAATCATCCTGTCCCTGGGTGCGTTCGTGGTGGCGTCGAGGTCGGGTTTCGAGAGCACCTTCAACAGCGTCTTCGCATCCTATGACGCGACCTACAGCGGGATAATCTCCAAGGCGAACTCCCTGGGGTTCAGCAACCCGGGCCTCGTCACGTTCGGGCTGGCGACGTTCTCTACGATAGCGTTCGCCTTCATCTCCATCCAGGGGTTCCAGTTCGGCGCCTACTTCGGGGGAGAGATGCGGAACGTCAGGAGGACCATGACAGTAGCGGCTCTCGCTGGCGGCGTCTTCAGCGCGCTGGTCTACGCTGCGTACGGGTACATCAGCCAGGGTGTCATGGGAGCCAGCTTCATGAACGCGATCTCGTATCTGCAATACGGGACCTCGTCGTACAGCCTTCCGGTCCCCTGGAACAACTTCTTCTTCTCGATGTTGCTCCTGAAGAACCCTGTGCTGATAGGGATAACGGTCGTCGGGCTTGTGGCGTGGGGAATCAGCGGCGCCGTCGCCATCGCGCTAATCGATTCCAGGATAATGTTCGCGTGGGGATTCGACAGGGCTGTCTCGGCGAAGATATCCTACGTCAGCGACCGCCTGCACACGCCGGTCGTCGCGCTGGTGATCTTCGCGGTCTTGATCGAGATCGGGCTGGTCCTCAGCGTGTACGGGGGAGTCATATTCTCGTTCCTGAACATCACGCTGGTGCTGACGGCGCTCTTCGCCTTCGTCGGCTTCGTCGCTGTCATATTCCCCTACAGGAGGAAGGGCGTGTTCGAGACGTCACCGGTCTCGAAGTACAAGGTAGGAAGCATACCCGCCATCTCGCTCCTGGGAGGCCTGTGCCTGGTGATGTTCTCCTTCCTCACCTATTATGCGCTCCTTAACCCGGCGGCCGAGGGGCCAACGAGCGCGCCGGCTCTCGCGTCCCTGGTCGTCATCTTCCTCATCGGCGCCGGGGTTTACTTCCTCTCCAGAGCCTACTACAGGTCGAAGGGCATAGACATCAGCAGGGCGTTCGCTGAGATCCCTCCGGAGTAGTCTGGAAAGGTCAGCGAGAGGCGCCCTTGAAGTTGGGGATGACCTTCTCGCCCATCATCCTGACGAAGCCTTCCTCGTCGGGGCTGATGCTCTGGACGTGGTAGTGCGTGAACCCGGCTTTCGTGTACTTCTCGATGACCTTGACGCAGTCCTCGGGGTCGGTGGTGATCAGCCAGTTCTTGGCGAGCTCCTCCGGGTTGATGAAATGGCTGTAGCTTTCGACCTCCTTTGGGTCCGAGACCTCGTACTTGAAGAGGAACGGCAGCAGCGTCGCGGCTTCCTGCATGCAGGCCGACATCGCCTTGTCATAGTCCTTATCGTAAGAGACGCCGAAGTTGAGATGCCTCACCAGCTTCGAGGGGTCACGGCCGGCCTTGCGCGCCGCCGACTCGAAGGTCGACATCGTATACGGGTCGGTCAACTGTGGCACGGCTATCAGCCCGTCCGAGTACTTTCCGGCCAGCTCGAGGGTCTTCTGTTTGCCTGCGGCCAGGAGCATCGGTATGTGCCCGATGGGCTTTGCGTAGAGCCTCGTCTTCTTGAGCCTAAAGTACTCCCCGTCGAAGGTCGTCTCTTCCTTCGTCCAGAGGCTCTTGATGATTACCATCGCCTCCTCCAGGCGCTTCACCCTCTCTGCGGGGGAGGGCCATGGGCATCCTGCCGGGACTTCGTTGACGGCTTCACCCGCGCCCAAGCCAAGGAAGACCCTGCCCGGGAACATCTGCTCCATCGTTGCGAACGCCTGGGCGATGATCGTCGGGTTGTACCTGAGGATAGGAGCCGTGACGACGGTGCCAACGGGAGGCCTCTTTGTTCTGGCAGCGACCGCCGAGAGCCAGGTCCACGCAAAGGCGCATCCCTTTCCGGTGTGGGTCCAGGGATAGAAGTGGTCGGAGGCTCCGAACATCTCGAAGCCCACCTGCTCAGCGAGGACCGCGTACTCAAGGGACTTTGCGGGCGGTGCTGTTCCGAGGTCAGTCATGTATCCGATCGTCGGCATCTATGTCGGCGCAGGTGTGCGCGACCTCCACTAAAGCGAAGCGGTCTCAGGATGTCGACTGTGAGAAGGGGAAAGAAACGTAGTGCGCAGCCCGCCCTAGGCGGACTGCTACCAGACCTACCTTCGCGTGTCTTTGGGCCTACTTGCCGACCAGGATCTCGATCGACGAGACGTTCCTCATCTCGCCGGTGTCGGCGCTCTTTACTTGTTCGGTTGCGATGCTGATGTTCTTCACTCCGAACGCTCCGTTGCCCAGTCTCTTGGTCACTATCTCCGCGACGTCCACCGCCCTGCCGATTGCGAGGCCCCTGGCCTTGATCACGACTTCGCCAGCCTGCGAGAGTTGAATCAACGCAGACATCGCGTAGCTCATGACCGGCTTCTTGCCGACGTAGATGTGGTTCTGTGGTGCTCCGCTCGGCGCTGCCACTTCTTCGTCGGCACGCGAGGCGGATTCTGATTTCCTT
>JASHPA010000206.1 GCA_030038365.1 Nitrososphaerales archaeon | reverse complement strand
CCCTGTCCGACCGTGGCGTTGCCAACGAGGGTCGTACCGGAGATGACAGACATGTTGTCGCCTGAGCCGTTGTAGGTGACGTAGACCTCCTGCGTCGTCGGATTGTAGAAGACCGAGTCGGGAGTCTGCCCCACCTTTATCGTCGCGACGACGCTGGTCCCCGATATCGCGGCGACCGTGTCGTTCTTGAAGTTCGCTACATAGACATAGTTGTCCTGGGGGTCGTACGCGAGCCCGCTTGGGGTGGACCCTTCAGGCATTGTGGCGTTGCCGACCAAGGTGGCGTTGTCCAGCACCGTCACCGACGGGTCTCCAAAGTTGGCCGCGTACACGTAGCCGTTTGCTGGGTCGTAGAGGAGCTGTTGCGCATTGCTGACGGCGGGCGACAGTTGGGCGACGACGTTCAGCCCAGAGACGAGGTAGACCGTGTCGCCGGAGGCGATGTACACGTAATGGTTGGAGGCGTCATACCCCATGGCCGAGGAGTAGTCTACCCCTACGAAGGTCTTCATCCCCTCGACGGTCCCGAGCAGGGTCGTCCCGGAAATCACTGAGACTACCCCCTCGCCTGTGCTGTGGTCGAAGTTGCTCACGTAGAGGTAACCATCAGATGGGTCGTATAGCATGCTGAACGGGCCTGATGGGACCTCGATCGTGCCCGCGACCTGGGTTCCTGAGATGGCGGTGACGTTGTTCGTCGAGTCAAGCGCATAGACGTAGCCATCGAGAGAGTCATAGGTGAGTGCCACGGGATCGGTGCCGACGGTGACGTTGGCGATAACCTGCGTCCCCGAGATCACGGAGATGGTCCCCGGAGAGTTGCACATGATCAGATCGCCCGCCAGGGGGCACGACTGGGCGTTGGCCACGTAGACGTAATTGTTGGAGGGGTCGTAGACCAGGTCGAGGGGCTGCATCCCGACCTTCACATTGGTCACCTGGATATCGCTGCCCGACAGGGAAGAGGCGGGCCTGGCGCCGAGAGCGAGGACCGTCGTCGCCAAGAGGAGGACTACAAGAACGGAGACCATCCATCCGCCTGACTTCACAGCCGACAAGAAACGTCGCTGTTCTGACGAAGGACCACTGTGACGCTAAATAGTTTTTTCCGAACGCCTCAGCTCGAGCCTTCGAGCAGTCATCAGCAGTACGAGGCCGAGAGCCGTCACGATGGCTATCGGGCCCTGGAACTGGGGTACCGAGAGCTGGCTGTCGGGGTCCGTCGAAGAGGTCGAGGTGGTCAGAGCTGAAGAGGTCGACGTGCTGGTAGAAGTCGTGGTGCTCGACGAGGATGAGGAGGACGAAACGGAGGAAGAAGTCGAAGAGCCAAGGCTGCTTGAAGAGCTGCTTGTGGAGACGGACTCTCCGGCCGCCTCAATCGAAGTGCTCGTGATCGTTTCCGTGGTGGTCGACGTGAGGGTGCTCTGCGACGTGACGGTCGAGGTCGTGGGCGAGGTCACGGTCGTGGTCGAAACGACTGTGCTCGTTGACGTGGTTGGTGGGTCCGTCTGAGTGGATGTCGACGTGACCGTGCTGGTCTCCGTTGAGACGACCGTCGAATTAGAGACATCGGTCCGTGTCGAGGTCGACGTGATTGTGGACGTGTACGTCGTCGTCGAGGTCACGGAAGTCGTGCTGGTGGAGGTCGTAGTCTGCCCTGGAAGGGTGCTGGTCACCGTCTGCGTGGTCAGGCAGCCAGACTGACTTGGCGGACACTGCAATGGCACCGTCAAGGTGGTCGTGGTCGCTGAGGTGGATGTCACGGTCTGAGGAGGAAGTGTCACAGTCCCCGTCACCGTCGAGGTGGTTAGACCGGTCACCGTCTGCGTTGTGCTGGTTCCAGTGGACGAGCCGTGGCCTCCTCCGACGGTGAGGACCATGATGACTACTAGGAGGACCGACGCGACCAGCGCCAAGGAAAAGACAGAGACTGAGACCTGGCCCTTCCGGGTCGAATTCAAGGTTACTTCTGATTTCGTAAGGCGCCCCAGGTCGTTTTAACGATTCAGGAGTATCAGGCCTTGCTGTTCCCTATCAGCGTGGCTGCTTCAGGAGGTTCTCACGACGCGGGAGTCAGGAGTAAGCTGTCGGGTCCCGAGAACCGGAATTTCGCGCCTCTCGTTCTCGCTGGCGTGAAATGGGCCTCGGAATCTCGAGTCGCACTCACCCTGTTCGTGTCCGCCACGAGGTGCGATTCTGACTAAGTCGACCCGGAAGTTTCTGGGGAAGTATCGCTGCCGTCAAGCGCGTGGCCGGCCAGCTGCGTCTCTGACGGGCCCGCGACAATCGTCCTTGGCTCGAACACCTCGAGATATCCGAACGATGCCGCAGTGAACGCGAGCGCCAGCAGGACCAGTCCGCTGATCGCGGAATTCTCCAGCAGCTGTGCAGGGAGGGGCGTCGACAAAGATGGGTACTGGAATTGGTACTCGATGAGAGAACCCACGAGCGTGCCCGCGAAGGTGCCTGCACCCATGAACAAAATCGAAGCACGGAGGCTGCGGCTCAAATCGGTCTTCCTGCCGAGCAGGAAGAAGCTGACAAAGAAGATCCCGGGCACGAAGAGGTCGAAGACGTAGGTCCTCCACGGAGAGTCTCCGGGTAAGATGGCCTGCAGGAAGGAGAACTGGTTCGCCGGGACGCCGACGTACGAAAAGGCGACGGAGATCGGGTATGCGAGGGTGACTATGACGAACCCGGCGACGAACAACCATGGGGGACGGAGCGGTCGGCCAGCCGTCGTCTCGATGGCACTGGAGTCTGCGGGCGCGGGACGGCCGGTGAAGAAGGCGAGCGCGGAAGCTGCCATGGGCACCGCGACCGAAACGAAGGCTGCGACGATGTAGTCGACCAAGCTGAGCGGACTGGTCGATACGACGAACCCGGAGATCGCTCCCGAACTCGCTCCTGAGCTTACTGTGAACTCGATGAGATCGGGAAAGAGGGCAACGAAGCCTGCAACAACGACGGCGGCGAGGAGGACCGGCCAGCGGCGCGAAAAGTCGATCCGTCTCCCGATGAAGTAGAAGAGGAGGAACTCGAGGGCGAGGCTCGCATCCTGCAACACCCCCAGCTGAGATACCAGTGCGCGGCTAAAGCCAAAGGCGAATGCGCCGTACAGCACCTCGAGCGAGAGGAGGACGTAGAGGTAGCCTCCGGACAGCACCACGGCAATCAGGAAGGCCGTGACCAAAGTCGCTCGAATGCTCAGTCCTGAGGAGGCCGGCTTTTCAGACGGAGTCATGGGAAATCGTCAGGAAAACGGCTGTCAGGAGGGTATTAAGGTCACCGAACTCCGATTCCGTCTCGTCCCTTTTCATGGGCCCGGGGACCGAAGCAACAGCTATCCGGTCTCGTCTCTCGTATTCCGCCTCCTTGTGGCGACCTCCACGAGTCCCGCGATCCTTGCCGCGAAGTTCAAGAACACCAGGACCATGAACAGGCTTACGAAGCCTACCCCGAGATAGAAGTAGGGGCTGACGTGCGGAGAAACAGCTTCGACAAACTCGATAATGTTCTGCACTCCAAGGGCGAGAAACAGCCCCACCAGCACGAGGGTCACATCAACTCGAAAGCTCCTGAATTTTTCTTCAGTTTCGGCGTCTTTTGTCTCGGGTTCTGTCATTCCATTCGTCGTTTCTTCAGTTTCGGATTTAATCCTTCTTTGAGGCGTTCTGCGAGTTACGCTGCATCTTCATGCGATCATCTAGCTGCCGGATGGTGAGTGATTTCTCCTCCATTCCACTTCGGGTGCGCCCGAGAAACGAATACATCAGCTCGATCGAAGGGACGGCGACCAAGGAGATAAAATGCGATGGGATGTCCTTCTAGCACCTAGTTGTGGGAATGGGAGGGGGTACTGTTAAGTGATTTGGCTTAGCCTAATCCTCCGGTTCCTTCTTCTCTTCTTCTTTAATCCACTCCGTTAGGTCTGCTGTCTGCCGGTCGTCCGGTCTCTTATCAAATTCATCACAGAATTTGGCAACAAAACCCTCTGAATTCTTGCCCAAAGTCATCTTCACCAGTTGCCACCTCTGATTGCCTAAGGGTTTGATAGTGTACCGAAGAGAACCGCTCTTACTGATGCTTTCTAACGCGGTGTGAGTGATTCTCTTGACGAAGTTCCTTTCGTCTTGGAAACAGTATCCGAAGAACCTATGAGAATTACGAATCAAGTCGTCTTCGGTAACTTCTCTCACCCCCATCGCCCAACTTTCCAGAAGTTGAGTGAGTACACAGTAAGCTATCCATCCCTGCGAATCGCCTTGTCCGAATGGATAGAACGTGTTCGGGGGTTCACGAGAGATTGTTATTCCCTTTGAGAACACCTTGTTAAGACTGGGATCGTTGAAGTTACCCGTAGACTCATCCTTCTTCAGAGTCTTCCCATCGAAGAAAATAATTGGGAATCCCCACCGGTAGAGACCTTCGTTAGCCAAGACATCAAGACGATTTTCAAACAGACACACGTAGCAAGTCTCTACTTTGAGGTTCTGAGCCGGAAGAGTCGTGAGATTCCTGCTCGATATGATATCGGGAGTTAGAAACTTGTATTTCTTGGCCTGTCCGTTTTCGATACCACCACTCTTGGCTTCGCAGAAGAGAATAGTCGTGGCCGCGTCAGATTTGAATTGAAGGTCTGGACTCAGGACAACCGCATCGCTTGGGAATGCTATCTTGGTCCCTATATGTTCAAGCGAATATCCAATATCAAACAGAGGCGACGGTAAGTCAGGAGTCTTGTAGGCCAGCGTAATGAGCAGGTTAAGAAGCCGGGTGTGGTCGGATAATGTAGGCATCGTCTAGCCCCTTCAGTTTGCAGTTAGCGTCAAAACTAGCCTGAATGTTCGTAAAGAGGCGTGTGACGATGTTACCGCAGGCTCCTTTTCCAAGAATCACCCGCATTTGGTCTGGCATGATTTCTAGCTCTATCGGGGTGTTTGTGTGCTGGTCCAGAGCTTTAACCTTGATGTGGTCAAAACTAATGTTTCGCCAGATACCCCAAATCCTGAATGGTTCACTGCCAGCCGTCAAGATATTAGCAAATCTAGCCAAGTTTGGTGCTGGATTGCTGAATTCTATAACGCTGTAGCTTCCATGTAGATTGCAATAGTTCTCAGAGTACTCGTACCTTGTCGTGTACTTGTCCTCAATTTCCTGTATCAGACCGGAGTAGTAATCCTTGATTGAAGCAATCAGGCCGAAATGATTATCGACCGAGTCGCCGCCCTTGGCCGTGACTTTGCCCCAACGGAAGATATCTTCGTTAACATATCCAGCCGTCGAGATATACCGGAGGGCTATACTGTTTAGGGAAATCTGATTCTTGATGTTCGGAATGTTCCTGAGTCCATTGAGAACATCCGGAATGCCGCTGGCCCAAAACCTAGCTGAAATGCTATTGCCATCTTCTTGGGAGAACAGGTCTGAGTAGCTGATTCCGAACCCGGTGGGAACCATTCCTATGCTCAGTTGTTGAAGAGCGTCTGAGGACAGCCAAGCATAGTCGAGGTTGGATTGGTTGTATGACACTAATCCATCTATAACCGAGTCTGACTCCCTAGCATAGAAAGCTGAATGGACTACCCAGTACCTCTTGTCTAACGTATCGATGTAGAGATAGAACGGCGTTGGATTCCCGTAGCTACTATAGGCGCGGAGGTTCCATAGCGTGTTATCTTCTGTAGGGATAAGTTCGTAACCATTCCCAGCGATGTTCTTGATTGCCGTGTTGGACTCAATCAAATAGGTCTTCGGTTTGACCGACCTGTCTTCCTCTCCCTCTACAGTCACCAACTTCTTCTTCTCAGGTTCTGGAGATACAAGCGAATTCTCAAGAACGCGACGAAGCTCCGCTCGGTTCCTTACCTTTTCGCTTCTCGGCGGGGCTTCCATGAACTAAAACCTATCCAAGTCCCTATTAAACACCGCTTCGAGACGAACCCAAGCATTCAAGGCTTTACTCTTCGTTTGATATGGTTTTCCCATTCGTCATGGGTAAGGGTTCCCTTCTCTTCCAGCAGGTCAACAAGGCTTGTAAGCATGGTGTCCAGCAGGTCAATCTCTCTTTCGATATCTCTCTTAACCTTGTCCTTAGGCATGCTTACCACCCTTCGAAAGATATCCGTTCTCCCCCAACCAATTCATGATTATCGTTCTCGAAATGTCTGAGTGACCTTCGCCAAGCTTACCTGAGTTCCTTGTCCAAGGCAACTATGTCTTCGGGAAGGGACACGGGAACTTTCTTCGACTTCCCTGAGTTCAAATTGAGTGGAGTCTGAACAAATGCCTTGCGAAATGCTTGAAGCAGTGGACATTTGCGACAAATGCAATGTTGGAGTAATGTGCCCAACAGGACGTAGAAGCTATTCGGAACGACCCGTTTCGGAGGATAAGTTCACGGCAAGTGCGAGCGGGGCAGAGTTAATTTGCGATAACGACGCATGCAAGCATCAGCACGTGAATGTTGGGCGTTACGGTAGTGTCTCATCGAAAGGGACGACGGATTAGTCAAGTAATCGCTGGAATCTCAGGACAAATCCCTTAACAGTACCGGCATGAATACGGCCCTAAATCGTAGTGTGGGCTTATTCTCGTGTAAACTAGGTTCCACACCTAGATCCCAGGTGTTCTGACCAATTAGGGCATAAAATAGGCTTGAAATCTGGTGCCTCGGGCGGGATTTAGGCCCAAATGGATCCGATATGCTCGGCTGATTTCAGGATTCATCCTGAATCCTTCCCACGGGGGCCAGCGCTCTGACAGCCCTGTAGAAGCAATAACCCATCACGATGTAGACCACCCCTCCGGGCAGCGCGGCGTAGGAATAGAAGTAGTCGAACGTGCTGTAAGAGAAGTGTGTGACGAACGCGGCTTCGGTAGTATCGACTGCGAAGCTGGCTATGGTCACGAGCAACACCGCTCCTGTCCACTTCAGGCTCGACCTGAGCACCATATCCCCGGACCTTCGAGCGCCGATGAAAAGGGCAACTCCCGAGAGCCCAAAGAGGAGAGTGGCGGCCGTGAGCCAGCCTATGACTTCGAAGACGTATCCTGCGACCCCGACTGCGAGGGATGGAACGATGCCGGGAGCCACGTTGAAGATGCCGAGGAGCACCACGTCGAACCAGATGAAGTACCGCAGGGTCCCCCAGCGGAGTATGCCACGAAGGAGCGGGTCTGAGCGCCGGATGACGGGAACCAGAGAGTCGATGTATGCAAACACGACCGCGAAGAGCAGCGCGTAGTAGACATTGATCAGGTCAGTCACCAGTTGGTCGTTGCTGTACGTCACGAACTGACTGACCGCGAGAACTGCCGTCAGTATCCCGAGCCACAAGGCCTGCCTCCGGTACATCTTGCTGACGAGCGCCCGTCTTATCGCGAGCGCCCAGTATGAGCCATACAGGAACACGATGGCTGGCACTACCTCCGCGAGCAGCACGACTAGGACCAGTTCGAGCTCATTTGACATATCCGCTCAGCTCCATTCCCGCCTTTGTCAGGGAGAAGTTGAAGTAACCAGGTTGCGGCGGCATACCGCGCATCTTCCTCACGCGAAGTAACGGAATGACTCTCAGGCCCTCCTCGTAGAGCCTCATCTCTACCACGCCGTCGAAGAGCTGCTGCATCGCCGCCAGGACCTCGGGCTTGTGCATCCCCTCCTCCAATGTCGCCAGCACCACCGCGTCGTACTGTTTCGCGTCGGCGAAGAGTTGTGTCAACAGCTTGTAGACGGTCTCGGGCGAATTGAGCATGAGAAAGGACGAGAGAGTGTCAATCACCACACGTATCCTCCGGGCTTGGTTCTGCTTCAAAACCTCCTTCATCTTGAACGAGAAACCAGCCAAGTCATTGACGTCGTACTTCAGCTGACCTCCCTCGGACGCGAACCAGAGCGGAACCTTCTGAGTAGAGTCTATCCCGAAACCCTTCTCGTCCTGCATCACCTCCCTCACCGAGAGCCGGGTGACGTAGAGACAGAAGTCACCGTGCTCGAGACCAGATTGAGTGAACCAATACCCCAGGGGCCTCTTTGCCGATTCCGGGCGGACCGACGACCAGTACCGTCGACCTGTCGGGATATCCATCTCCTGACAGAATCCTGTCGAGGGAAGGCACCCCGCTCGACGTCAAGCATTCCAAGGTTGGCTCCGTTCCGTGATAAAGCTATCTCGAAGGTT
>JASHPA010000205.1 GCA_030038365.1 Nitrososphaerales archaeon | reverse complement strand
CGTCGACGCTCGCGTAGCGAGACTTCCAACCATCGATTCTGACATCGCGAAGAGCCTGGAGCGCCATCTATCAATACACACCTCCTTTTGTAGTCGATACGGGACAGATTCGGCTATAACAGAGAGGTAAGGTATCTCGGCCGAGGGGACGTAGCCTAGCCAGGTATGGCGACAGGCTCCAGTGGTCAAACAACTATAGGTTTGATGACACGCTCGTCGTGGATGATTTCCCAATGGAGCTGCAGAAACCTGTAGGCCGCCGGTTCAAGTCCGGCCGTCCCCACCACCCTTCAACGATGCCCTTCAGTCGTTACGGGCTGTAGATGGCAGTCAGCGAAATGGTGGTGCTCGAATCGGGGACATTTACCGTCTCTCTTCCTGTTGCTCCATCGTTCTGCCAGCGGCTGAAGGTCTCGTTACCGTAGGATGCAGCCTCAATCTGGTAAGTTTGTCCAGGGTTCACCGTAAATGTGCATGCGGAGAAACAGCTGGCAATCTTGGTCGCACCCTGCCATAGCGAAATGTAATATCCCGTGATGGTAGCGCCCATCGAGTTCACCGTCGAGATCTCGATGGTCGGGCTCGAGGCGTCTCCGCACTGGTATACGGCGGTGAATGACGTAGTTCCACTCGTCGCGCTGAAACTCCTCGGGTCGCTCGTTGACCCGTCGCTCCACCTGCTGAAGGTGCAGCTGGCGTAGCTATCAGCGGCTATGCTGTAGGACAGGCCCGCTGTGGTTGTGAAGGTTGCGGGCGTAAAGCCGATGGCCGTAGGACTTCCACCTGAGTTGTACAGGATAGTGTAATACCCTGTTATTGCAACACCATTCTGATTGACGGAGTTGACAGTCACGCTCGAGCCGGAGCCCACGCAGTTGTAGATGGCGACAACGTGGGTGTTGCCTGCGATGGTTATCGTCTGCTGGGCGGAAGTACTTTCCGTGTTCTCCCAGTGGTTAAAGGTACAGTTGTCGTAGCTGTCCGCCTGCACAACATAGGTCTGCCCATCTTCCACGGTGTATGAAGCAGGTGTAAATCCGGTCGCAATCTCTTGCCCGTCGTACGACAGGGTCGTGTAGTAACCTGTAATCGTGTTCCCCTCGGTGTCCTGTGAAGACACGGTGAGCTGGGATGTACCTGTCCCATCTATCACGGAGAGCGAGTGCGATATCTCGTTGACAACGTACACAACATTCGTCGACTGGTCGATGGCGATGTCGAAAGAGCCATTCTGGAGCGCAATAGTCTGCCCGAGGGCGAGCGATGTCGCGTTCACCACGAAAAGAGAGCCAGGATCCTCCTCGTTCGTTATGTAGACCTTGTCCGTCGCGGAGTTGAAGCCTAGCCCGACGGAGACCTGGGGTATGGTCCCTGTCAGCGCTCCGGTAGACCCGTTGAATACGAACGTTGCATTCCCTCCAGCCACGTAGACGGCATTTGTCAGTGGGTTGACTACGACGAAATAGCCGTTTGAACCGTCGAACTGGACCTGCCTGACAAGAGTGTCGGTCGTCGCGTTGATCATCGTCAGGGTCCCGCCTCCATCATACCTCGTGACGGCAGATACGTAAATCAGGCCATCGTCCGGGTTGATCGCGACCCAGTTCGTGGCATATGTATTGTTGAGGCTCATGGTCGTGGTCACCTTGTCTGTGGCCCCATCAACTACTGCCAGTTGATTGTCAAGCGAGACGACGTAAATCGTATCAGTTTGCGAATTCACGGCAATTGAATCTGTGCCGCTTATGGGGAGTGTTATGGTGTCGGTCAGCTGCTCTGTCGCGCCATCTATCACGTACAACCTCGACCCGCCGTCCGTAGCATAGACGGTATCGGTCGCAGGGTTGACCGCGACTGCGGCAGCATAAGAGGGCAGAGAAATGCTTGCGATGATGCTATTCGTAGAAGCGTTCAGCACAGAGATGGAGTCGGCAGCGCCGTCGGTCACGTAGACAAGGCCGGTCTGCGAGTTGACGGCGTCCTCGACCGCACCACTTATCGGAACGGTTGTAACGAGCGTATCGGCTCGCGCCCGCGCGCTCGACGCCTCCGCCGCAAACAGCAATCCCACGAGCAGCAACATGAGGACTAGCATCGACGCACCGTTTCCAGTGGGTCGTCTCGACAGGACAGAAAACTTCATGTTCCGCCCATAAAACTGGCTGACGACCGTTATAGTAACTATGCATCACTTTTCTGGCGTGGCTCTCCTGCCAGTCAGTCCGGACAAAGCGTCCGGCTGTTTAGACGACCGCGTCGTCCGAAATCTACTTGGAACTCTCGAGCGCTTGTGGGGGGCGCGCCTTCACGTGCCCATTCCGAAGGGAACCAATTAGGTTCTTCCCAAGTGCTCGGGACATTACCGACATCATCAACCGGCCGAATCGAGCAAATACGGCCATTATTGAAAACGCCAACGTCGCGACCTCCGCAATTGGGACCATAACTACTCGACTTGTGAAGACCAGTCCGACTAAATAAGCATTTGGGTGCGAGATGGCAGCGGCTCGTCTCAGGAGATTCGTTTGGGATCGTCAACGAAGACGGGAAGAACGCCCACGTAGACTAGGTCTGATTTGTACCAGGGACCCTCCTTCCAAACAGCCGCTTTGCAGGCAACCTTCCCGCCCGCTTCAACGACCAGGACTTCCAGTGCGCTGAGCGTTCCTCCGGTAGAGACCACGTCGTCCAGAAGGCATACCCTCTTTCCGGAAAGATGGGCGAGCTCTTCCCTTGTGAGAACGAGTTCCTGATCAGTCTTGGTGGTTATCGACTTGAGCTTTTGGGCGACATGATCACCCATATAGGCCTTCAGGCTTTTGCGTGCTACGATGAAACGCTCATGACCTAGCCTCTTTGCCAGCGCGTATGCAAGAGGTATTGATTTTGCCTCCGCCGTCAGAATCACTTCGGAACGTCTCCTCTTAACTTTGTTAGAAAGTAGCCGGGCCGCCGTGGTAAGGAACTCCACGTCCCCCAGAACTAGCTCTGCATCAGACGCTATCCACACATGGTCGGATATTGGGACGACAGGCAGCTGGCGCCTAATCCCGCCGAGTCTGACATCGTAGCTTTTCTGCCCGGAGTATACTCTAACGGAATTCTTGTCCAGCTGTGAACCTCACCTCATATAGGCGCGCAGCTTCGCAGTTACTCTGGAGGGATTTCCTTGAAGGCAAGCGATATGTCGATTCCTCTCCTGGCATAATACGCTTTGCCCCCGAAATAGAGGAGCAGCCCCGCCACGAATGAGCCAATAACATAGAGGTAGGCAAGATAATATCCTGGGATTCCGCTGACCGTCGCTTCTGTGCCCCATATCGCGGGCGAGGCGAGGAACTGATACGTGATGTAGCCGAATACGACGACCATCAACGCTCCACAAATCGTCAGGATAGATCTTGTGTTCCCCGTCTCGTGCCTCTGAGCTTGTATGACGGCCGTTACCCCAATGAACGCGAAGTAGATCATGGCCGCTATGACGGCCGCGTATAGGACCTGAAGGCTACCGTAGAGGTATGAGACAGCTCCGACCAGCGAGACAGTTAGAATCAGGACAATCGACTGCGCGACCAGCGGCGCACCGGTCTTCGGATTGACGTACGCGATACTGGCAGGGAGGAAGCGGTCGAACGCCTGCGCGAGCAGATATCTCGAGATAACTATCACTCCGTAGGCGAGTATCCCGACGTTCCAGAGGATCCAGGCCAAACCAAGGAAAAGCTCGACCGCGGTGTTTCCGCTCACTCCCATCGCCAGCGTCCAGAAGTTGAAAGATATGTTGTAGACGAGAGTCGGGTTTGTGAAGGCCGCCTGTATGAAGTCGAAGCCGCCGACATAATACATCGTCCCGAACGCGCTCGTGAGGAGGATGACCACGATGATGGAAGCCAGAGGTACATTCCACTTGGCAGTCCCGGTTCCCTTGAGTTCGGAACCAACCGCAGGTCCTGCGTTAATCCACGGGTAGACGAAGATAGCGAAGAACGGCAGTATTGAGATAGTCGCTCCTAGGTTGAAGCTAGACCCTGTGAACGAACTCGCAATCGACTGGTATGTCAACGGCTGGTTGTTCGAGCCTGTGAGACCTAGGTCATTGATGAAGTTCATCACTCCCTGATGACCTGCAGCCAGGAGTGTGATTATTCCGCCGATTATTCCGAGGATGCCCAGGATTATTGTTACCGTGACCATCTTGTAACCTATCTTTGGATTCGCCATGTTCAGAAGTATGATGACGATGAAGATTGAGGCTCCCACGGCGAATTGGTCCCCTGCGGCCCCGGCAGCTCCTGGGACAGCAAGGTTGAGCGCAAAGGTGCTTGTGTTGCCCATGGCCAGCGCGACGGAGCCGATAGCAGATACCAAGGCGAGCACGATCAGAGCGAAGTAGGCCTGCGTCTCGAGGACATATCCCATGAACGAGAGGGATCCTCCGAACGCGCCGCCGAAGGTCCGGCTAACCCAGACGTAGTCTCCGCCGGTTCGCTTTATCCTGCGCCCGATGATGGAGTAAACAACAACCTGAGGTATCGAGAGAAGGAAGGCTATGATTGAGGCATAGACCAGATTCACGCCCGCCACAGACGGTAGGGCGAGCATCGTGAAGCTGATGGTTGCGAGAGCCGCCCCAGCAGACATGTTGCCCATGTTGAGGGTTATGGCATCGAGAAGGGAGACATTCTTGACGAGCCCCGTGCTTTCCCTGACGAAGACTCCGGCCTTTGCCTTATCGGCCATCAAGGTCGTGTCAACTAGGTAGCATATTTAATTCTGATTTAGCTACTTCCTGTTAAAAGCCTGACAATTTGCTAGCCGAATTTGTTCTTGCGATAGGAATGATAATGCCGGGAGACAACCCGGACCGGGATGGCCCGTTTCAGCCGGCTCTTCTTCCGAAGGTACACGCCCACGGTCGCGCGAGAACTGCTAGGCGCGATACTGGTGAGGGTACTCGACGGGACGACTCTGAGCGGCAGAATCGTTGAGACAGAGGCCTATCGCGGGAGTGACGATCCGGCCAGCCACGCCTACAGGGGCATGACGAAGCGCACTGAGGTGATGTTCGGGGAGCCGGGAAAGGCGTACGTCTACTTTACGTACGGTAACCACTACTGCCTCAACGTAACCTCGGAACGAAAAGGCGAGGCAGGCGCGACTCTCATCAGGGCGCTCGCACCCCTCGAGGGTCTCGAGGAGATGCAAAGACGGCGCGGAGTGGAGAATGTGAGAGATGTAGCGAACGGACCCGGCAAACTGACGAAGGCAATGGGAATCGATGGCTCTCTCAATGGAGAGGACCTCGTGACATCGAAAAGGCTGTACCTCGTCAGGGGCGAGCGACCCTCGAGTGTAGGGGTTTCGACGAGGATAGGACTAAGCGTGGCCAAAGCCACAGAATGGCGCTTCTTCGTTGATGGCGATGAGTTCGTCTCTCATTACAGAACGCATAACTACCGCAAGAGGGCTGCGCCTTAGCGAGGGGTCGTCGGCTAGACGTAGCCTAACGGCTGCGGGCAACTCTGGTCCAGGCTTCAAATCGTCGGGAGAAGCGGCCTTGGGCGCTTGAGAGCGCCGGTTCAAATCCGGCCGACCCCACCACGTTTACGGTCAAATTCGTGCGAGATGTCGTTGCGAGTTCTCGGTCTGTTAACGCTCTACCAGCAAGTTTCTCCGTAGCATCCCTGCAAGCTCTTCAACTACCTGCCTGTAGCCCTTTTTTGTTGGGTCACGCGGATTGGTCCATGCGTAGCCGCTCACCCAGCACCTCTTTAGATTCAATCTTTCCAACGACGAAAGCCAGAGCGAGGGCGATGAACGGAGGCCAGAGCGCCCAGACAAGCGTGGCAGATGTCACAGGAAGGAAGGAGTACGTGGACGGTGGCAATAATACGTAATTGGCATACACGAAGACTAGAATGACCGCATACCCCATTCTAGTTAGAAATCTCTTGATTACTTTCTTATGAAAGAA
>JASHPA010000204.1 GCA_030038365.1 Nitrososphaerales archaeon | reverse complement strand
ACTCATAACATATCATGACAAGAAGGTTCGAAACCAGCCGCGGCTCGAACCCTTGTAGCCTTGACTTCCTAGATTCGGCGCATTCCATAACAAATGTGGATGCTCAAATATCGACTGAAAGCATTATATTCGATGATCGAAATCAATCATCATATGACATACCTTCTGTGCGGAAAACAGAAGGATTTGCTAGCAATAGGTGGTGGGGCCGGTGAGATTTGAACTCACGATTTCTGGTCGAGTTTGCTCGATCGCCAGCGCCCCAGGCTGGAATCCTAGACCATACTAGACTACGGCCCCTTGGACGCCCGCCGTGAGCCTGTCCGTATCTATGCTTATCGGATTCGCGCTGACGAACGGAAAGGCGTCTACCGGGTCACTGCCTTGTCCGGGCCCTCAAGCGAGCGGTCGAGAGCATCGACTCCCTCGTCAATCTGCTCCTCGGTCACGATCAGCGGCGGTCCGAGCACGAAGTGACTCAGGGAGCTCATAGCATACACTCCCCGGCTCATCAGCTCAGCCCCGACTTTGTCTATCGGCGAGGGTTTCCCGGCAAGCTTCTCCTCTGCCGTATAGAACGACTCCTTGGTCTCCCGATTCCTCACGAGCTCTACGCCCCAGAAGAGACCGAGTCCCCTTATGTCCCCGACACACCCGTGCTTGTCCTTGAGTTCCTTCAACCTCTTCCCCATGTACTCCCCCTTTCTCCTGGACTCGTTGATCAGGTCCAGCCTCTTGTACTCGGCAATCGCCGCTATGGCCGGCGCAAGCGTGAGCGGGTGAGCCTCATATGTATGCCCGTGGGCGAAATAGTGGTCCTCGAAGAAGTCTCCTATCTCACCGGTCGTCGCGGTGAGCCCCAGGGGGATGTATGCGCCGGTTATCCCCTTGGCCGTAGTGAGGATGTCAGGCCTTACCTTCCAGTTATCGACGGAGAACCATTCGCCGGTCCTTCCCCATCCCGCCATCACTTCGTCCGCGATGAGGAGCACTCCCCGCTTGTCAGCTATCTCCCTGACGAGCGGAAGATAGTCGGCAGGCGGCACCAGCACACCATTGGTCCCCACGACCGGCTCTATGAGTATCGCTGCCACGTTCCCCTCGTTCTTGATCATGTAGTCGATGTACTCTGCGGACAGCTTCGCACACTCCTCCGGGTTAGAGGAAAGCGGGCTCCTGTAGGGGTCCGCATCGGGCGCGAAGACGATGCCGTCGACCTTTCCTGCGGGCTCGACAGCCCACCTGCGGTAGTCGCCGGTGGCCGCGATGGACGCGCTGGTCGACCCGTGATAGGAACGGTACCTGGCGATAATCTTGTGCTTGCCAGTAAAGAGGCGTGCGATCTTGATGGCTGCTTCGTTGGCCTCCGTGCCAGAGGTCGAGAAGAAGAACTTCTGCAGGCCCGTTGGGAGGACCTTGAGCAGCTCTTCGCTGACCTTCGCCCTGACGTCGCAGGTGAAGCCGGGGCTAATGTAAGGCAGCCTCCGCGCCTGTTCACAGATGGCGTCTATGACGGCCTGATTCTTGTGACCGAGGTTGGCGCAGATGAGCTGCGAAGAGAAGTCGAGGTACCTCCTGCCCTCGGAATCGTAAAAGTAGCACCCTTCGGCATCGACGACCCGCAGCGGCTTCCAGCCTTTCTGAAATCGCCAAGTCCCATACGTGTTCCTAACGGTCGAGTCTACCACGGGGTCTGTCTGGATGTCCATTGCCCTCAGGGTTCCACAGAGGGCTTGACTGTATTAATATCCTCTTTTTCCCTGCGCAGCTGCATCCGTCAGTCCCTGATCGGGCCTCGGCACAACAGTTCTCCACGAAACAAATTCCCCTGCTTCAGAAAGCAAAGTAGACTAATTCCTCGTGTCTGGCTCGTCCAGACGACCGGCGTTGCCCTCGGAGCCCCTGGGGGTTAGGTCCCGAGGTGCGGAAGTCCGCTCGAACATGTGACGCTCCAGTGCAATCGAATATCCCTGCGGGTGGAAATCAGGTCATGGCCGGTCCCGTAACCAAGAAATCATGTGGTTATCCCGAGCGTGTTCAGCAACAGGACATAGTTCTCGTCCGACATGTCCCTCTTGTACCTCTTCAGGGCGTCGAGCACAGGCTCATAGGACTTGATGCCCAGCACCCTCCTCACCATGCTTGCAGGCCTTCCGCCGATCAGCAGGTGCTGGGCTGCCGTTGTGACGTTCTTCGGCGTCCTCCCTATCCCCGACGACTCGAAGTCTATTATGTAGGGCTCGTCGCCAGCCATGATCACGTGCTTCCTGAGATCGCTGAGCTGACCATGGTCGAGCGCTATCAGGTCGAGCTTTCTGCACTGGTTGAGCAGGCGATGGATGATCTCCCGTACCCGTCCCCGCGTCCCGACGCCCCTGATCGCCCTGAAGTGGTCTTCTATTTCCTCTCCCTCGACGAGCTGCATTAGCATGAAGTCCCTGCTCGCCGAATACGCGTAGGCCCCGACCCCAACCCTGTTCGCGACGCCGGTCAGTCTGTACTCTTCATACATGCTACTCCGGTTGGCGTCGTATCGCCTGATCTTCAGTGCCCGCTCCTCGCCGTCGACCGTAGCCCTGACGACGATGCTGACCGTGCCGATTCCTACCAGCCCGAGCCTCCCTATCTTCGTCCTGCCTCCGAATGACACGTGGGTGACGCCCAGCTTCTGGAGCTGCTTGAGCCTGGCTCTCGCGACGGTGAGGTTCGGACGCGGGTAAGTCAGCACCTGGAGGTACGGCATCCTTCCAAAGTCCGCGACCTCAATCCGTTCCGATGGTGTTTGAGACAAGCGATTCTACTCCGGCGGCGAACCACTCCTCCCTGCCGCTCTCCGACTTCACCTTCGACCCTGTAAGTATCCTGCCGGTCTTCCTGACTGCGAGCGCCACATCCCTCGACAGGCCTACTTCCGGAAGTCCGCTTCCGCACAGCTCCTCGAGCAGCGCCCCGAGCGTGGTGAACCTCCTCTTCTGCAGGACGTGAACTTTCCCATCTTCGGCGACCCAGATCGACTCGACCTTCTTCCTGTTCTTGGAGATGAACTTCTTCACCTCGTCCCCAAGATCTACCCCGGGGCCCACCCTCTCGACCATCGGCGGGAGCTCCTCGAACTCGGGGAGGAACAGTATGGCGCTCTTGTCCTCGTCGTTCGATGCGGCCGTCGCCTTGGCGACCGCGAACCCCTCGCTCTCGATGCGCCTCATCAGCTGCCTCGCGCTCTTCTTCAGCTCTCCCCAAAGGGTATCCTCGCTCAGGGGCGGATGATCGAACCTGATCGCATACACCCTCCCGGCGAGCGCCCTGTTTGCCCTGGTCCTGATTCTCCTGAAGTACGCGATGTCCGGTGCGGCCAGGAACGCTCTGGAGGCGAGGATCATCCTCGCGACAGTCTCCCTTGAGACAGCCGTTCCCAGTTCCCTGTCAGGGTCCACCGGGTCCCTGAGGCTGAAACTTCCCTCTTCCTCCAGCTTCAGTCTCTCGAAGTACCTCAGGACCCCCTCAAAGGTGCCCTGCGCGAAGACCAGCACCTCGGAGGCGTACCCGCTGAACCCTTCCTTCTCGATCTCAGCGCCGTAGACCCCCGTGACCTTCATGAATCGCTTCAAAAGCCTCACCTGGTGCTTGGCCTTCGCGTCCATGTTCTCGTTGACGAACTGGACATGGTAGAGGGACCTGTCCGCCGCGCTCCTCCATCTCCCTTTCTCCACGTCGTAGCAAGGCACGACGTTCACCCTGACGTCGTCGACCTTGGCCTCCGTGTAGGGGTGCTGAGCGTACTTCTTCCCGTGTGCGAACCCTCTCATCGCCTCCTCGCCGACGGCGAGGCCGACCTGCTCGAAGCGCGAATCGTCGACCCCTTCGGCTATCCTGACGAAGATGTCCAGGTCCACGTCGCGTGGAAGCCACGTGCCCTTGGCGAAAGAGCCTCCCAGGTGCACTCCCCGGACCTCGCTGAAACGGCTCGCGGCGTCGTTGACGCGGCTAAGCATCCTCTCGGAGGCGGCGCGCAGCTCGTCTTCCTGTCTTTCAGAAGGTACGACCTGCTTTCCCGCGGCCAGGATGACGTCGCGGAGGCGGGTCACTTGAGAGCGTACTCCCTGATGTCCGCGTAGACGGGTCCTTTCTGCGTCAGAATGCTCGATTTCAGCTTCAGACCGGTCGTTCTGGTCCTCCCAAAGTCCCGGGAACCGTTGGCATGGACGAACGAAGTGAGCGCCTCTACGTTGCGTCGCGACCTGACTCTTCCAAGGGTTACATGAGCCACGAAATCCCGTTCCTCCGGCTTTCCTATCCCGTCCATAGCTTCTATCACGGCCTCCGCTCTTTCCGTGATCGCTGGCTCATCCTGTGCATCAACGCCCGCCCAGACTATCCTGGGCCTGAGCAGGTCTGGAAACACCCCCAGCCCCTTCAATCCGACCTCAAAAGAGGTCAGCCCCAGTCCCGCGACCCGTTTGTCTACCTCCGAGGCGACGCCGTCGGGGACGTCCCCCAGGAACTTCACCGTGAAGTGGAGATTCTCCTTCGCCACGAGACCGATGTCCGCCCTCGTCTGCCTGAGCTCTTCCTCGGCCTTCAAAAGCTCGCCTATGACCCCTTGCGAAATATCGAAAGCTAGGAACGCGCGCAGCACAGGCCACCTTTCGTCACGCTCCCCTGTCCGAACTAATAAATCCAAAGCCGATTATGATTAATACCGTAACCGGGCACTCGGCCGGCGGATACAGTTTTGCTAATCATAGGGATCACGGGGATGCCCGGAGCCGGCAAGTCCACCGCCGCCAAGGAGCTCGGGAAGAGTGGCCTCAACGTCGTCGCCATGGGGGACATGATCAGGGAGGAGACCAGACGGAGGAACCTCTACCCTGACGACAAGAACATGGGCTCGGTCATGCGCGAGCTCAGGGAGAAGTTCGGTACCTCAGCGGTGGCAGAGCTCACTCTCCGGAGCGTCCGCTCGATGAACGTGGAGACGATCGTGGTCGATGGCATCAGGTCGATGGCAGAGGTCGAACTCTTCAGGGTCAACAATGATGTAAAGGTCCTGGCGATCTGGGCGTCCCCACGGCGGAGGTTCGAGCTGCTGAGGGCCAGGGGAAGGACAGACGACCCACTGACTGTCGAGAGCTTCAACTCCAGAGACGAACGGGAACTCTCCATAGGGATAGGAGTGGCCATAGCCATGGCAGACAACGTCGTCTCCAATGAGACGATATCGGTCAGCCAGCTCGGAGCGCAGGCTTTGAAGATCGCCACCGAGTGGATGAAGCCAGTTGAAAGATGACTCCGCGCGGATAACCCTCAACGCCGGGGTATCGTCCTCAGAGGACCCGGAGAAGGTTCTGCAGGCGGCCCGGAACGTCCTTGGGGAATGCAACTACAGTGTCCAGAAGAACGAGGGCTCCGTAGTGCTCCGGTCCTCAGGCCTCCGCTGTCTGCAAAAGGTGCATGACCAGCTCAGGGACAGACACGTCAGGGATGCCGCGCGCAGGATACTCCTGCGCAGTGTAGACGGCGATACTCTCCGCATCCTCTTCAACAGGCAGGCTGCTTTCGTCGGCGTCATAGCGACTGTCTCGTCAGCAGAAGAGTCGCCCCTGGGTCCGCTGGTCCTTGAGCTCGTCACCCGGGACCCTCAGGGCGTGATCGACTGGCTCACTCTTTATCAGACCGTGGAACCTCAATCACAAGCCCGTCCCTAGCCGCGACCGTGTTCGGGAAGACTGCGACGGCCTGCCGCAGCAGGGTACTAGTCGACCTGTACCTCGCGCTGAAGTGGGTCAGCGCGAGCTTCTTCACGCCCGCCCTCTTGGCGAGCGTCGCGGCCTCCGCCGAGGTGCTGTGCTTCCGCTCTACCGCCTTGTCCCCATCCTTAGTCTCGAAGGTGGAGTCGAAGATGAGCAGGTCGACCCCGGCGAAGAATCTCTCGAGGCGCTTCGTCGGCCTCGTATCTCCGGAGTAGCCTATCCTCCTGCCGGGCCTGGGTTTCCCCACCACCTGCCCGGGCGCGATCTTCCTCCCGTCGATGGTCACGGTCCTTCCCCTCTGCAGGCTCGACCACTTCTTCCCCTCCGGTACTCCGAGAGCGATGGCCTTGGCTGGGTCGAACACACCCGGACGCGGCAGTTCTTCGAAGACGTAAGACCAGGCAGGAATCGAATGGTCCGCTCTGCTCGCCCTCACCCGAAAGTCCTTGCCTCTTAGTACCACCCCTGACTTCACCGGGACGGCGAAGATCTGGAACGAGAGCCCTATATGGAGCGTCAGCGCCGTGTCCTGAAGCCACTCGAACAACTCGCGCGGAGCCACCATGGTGAGTTCCTTTATCCTCTGGCTCATGCTCATCGTCTGCAGGAGACCAAGCAGACCGTTGACATGGTCGCCGTGAAGGTGCGTAACAAGTACCGTCATCTCCCTGTTCAGCCCCAGACCGTACCTGACGAAGCGGGCCTGGGCGCCCTCCCCGCAATCCATCAGGATGACCTGACCATCCCTCGTTATCGCAATGGAGGGCAGGCCCCTCGCCTTGGTGGGCGTCGCCGAACTCGTGCCCAGGAACGTGACGTCAAGCTTCGTGCGGATCAGGACCTCCTGAGCACAGTTATCGTTCGTGTGAGCTTCTTGTGGACCGGGATGTGCAGCTGCCCATCGACCTGGAAGCCCTTCCCTCCTTCCACGGCCAGCGATTCAGGATGCATCACGACGAGCCTGCTCCCACTTGCCAGTATGGACGACGCCTCATTGATAAGGTTCTCAAGGATTTGGGATGTCGACGAACCCGAGGTCGTCGAGACCCTTCCATAGGGGACGTCCGTCGCGACCGCATCGACAGTGGCAAGGGGAAGCCTCCTCGAATCAGCCCTTATCACGCCCAGCCATTCCTGGCCGAACTTGGTACTGTTTCGCGTCGCCCCGGCAACCATCTTCTGGAGCAGGTCTATCCCCACCGGCCGCATTCCGACCTCGGCCGCCTCTAGCAGCAGGCTCCCCGTCCCGCAGAAGGGGTCCAAGAAAGTCTGTCCGGGTCTGCCGCCGGAGAGGTTGACCAACAACCTCGAGAACTTCGGGAAGATGGCCGAAGGATGGAAGAAGGCCCTCGCACGAGGTCTCCTGACTGCCCAGCGCTGACTCATCCGCGAAGGCCTCGTTATCATCAGATAGTCCTTCTCTCCCCTGACCACCGTCAGCTCCACGTCCGGATCATCTAGGGAGACCCTCCCTCCGATACTGTCTGCGAGCTCTTCGACGAGCCCCTCATTGTCGCTCCTTCCCTCCAGGTCGAAGACCCTGACGGCGTATGTACCGCTCCTCAGGGCTCTCCGGTGCTCCTCGCCGAGCCCATCATCATCAATGAGCTCACCGACCCTCCTCGAATACGCTATCCTTGCCTCGATCTCGGCGATGTCAGCCGTGGTGGAGCTGATCAAGACCCTTGCCTGCGGTGACTCGAAGCCGGCCTGTGGGTCCTGCACCCTCGTGAGCGACATGGCCTCCGCCTCGGGGATTCCGTTTTCCTCACCCGAGAGCAGGAACAGGACGCTACTCGCTGACCGTCTTGAGGTAGGCCGAGAGGGGCTCCGTCGCGTCAACTTTGCTGACCCTGTTCGGGACGGTGTTCGTCCCTATTATCTCGTCCACGCCGGCTTCCATCAGCCTCTCCTCGGAGTCGCCCAGCATGAGCGCGTGGACGCATGTGACTATGATCCTCTTCACACGCGCCTCCTTCAGTTTCATCGCGGCGGCCCTGATCGTTCCGCCTGTCGATATCATGTCGTCCACTATTATCACGTCCCTTCCCTCGATATCCATCTTCCCCGTCTCCACCTTCACCTCCCCGGTATTCCTGTTCCTCTCCTTCGCGAACTGGAGGTGCTGTGCGCCATAGAGGGCAGCGAAGGCCTCGGTGCGCTTCGAAGACCCAAAGTCCGGCGAGACGACCACCGGCGACGAGAGGTTGAGGTTCTTCTTCACATACGACACAAGGCTCGGGATCGCTGAGACGCTGTACGTGGGCATGGCAAAGAGAGCGAGCCCCTCGGCCGAATGGATGTCCACGGTCGTCACCCTGACGACCCCGCACGACTTGAGGAGGTGGGATACCACCCCGAGGCTGACGACCTCCCCGCTGAGAAAGGGCTTGTCCTGCCTGGCGTAGCCTAGGTAGGGAATGACGGCGTGCACCTTCGCCCCCTCCTGGCTCAGATGGTGCGCCGCAAGGAAGAGCTGCATGTAGTTCTTGTCGACGGGAGGATAGGTGGATTGCACGAGCAGCACGTTGCTTCCGTCGACGTTCTCCAGGAACCTGTACTTCGTCTCGGTGTCCAAGAACTCCTTGATTTCGACAGAGATTGTCGGCAGATTCAGACGATGCGCGAGAGCCTTCGCGAACTCCTTGCTTGCGGGGCCGGCGAAGACTAGTCTGTCTGTCAACTCTGCGCCCCCCGTCTCCCGGAGGTTAGTTAATTGATTTTTCGAAACGTCGGTTTAGGGCTCTTGATCAGAGACTGGTTCTGCCGCATCTGTTGTGCACGACACAGCGTCGAGACATGGACCTTCAGGATCACCGTCGCGCTGCCTTCGGGTTCTCGTACTATCGCTTCACCTACCTCGCCTCTCGATCGGACGGGCACCCTGCTCAACCTACTTGTGCGTCCGCATTACCTGAGCGTTTTCCTGGTCGCTGTCGGCAACATCTCCTTACTCCGTGTGCCCCTAAGCACCTCCTTCTCAGGAGCGAGTTGACGCTCGCAGTGTCACCTCAAACCATGTCGTTCCCGATGAGCCGATGAGCCGATGAGCCGATGAGCCGATAAGCTAACAGAACGAGTTCAAGTAAAACAGAAATACCCCCGACGCGGGGATTAAAGAGCGATGACGGAACACGAGCAGAAGCCGCAGCAGGGTTTGAATCCCTCGATAGGGCCGGCTCTCTCCAAGACTATACATATCGGGATACCCATCGCCTCTGTTCTGCTGGTCCTTGCGTTCGCCATTGTGAGCTTCCAGCCACCGTATAAGGGAACCCTCCCGGTAGAGTCGACTCTTGTCTTCATTCCTGTATACCTCACGATAGTGGTCATACTGGTCTTCGGTTCGATGTACCTGTTCAAGAGACTCGTAGACGGCGAACCTCCTTCGTCCTCCACCCACGCCTGAGCGTGGTATGGCGCGGTTCCTATCAGGGGAGTCATCTACATCGGCAGCGGGTTGCGTGACATTATGACGCCGTTGACGACCATGCCTGCTCCTACCAGTAGCATCCCCAAGCTGTAAATCTCCGATACGTCATTCGCCATTATGTAACCGGTCGACATGGCAATCCCGATTATCATCATGACGAAACCATAAGCTACCATAAGCAGTGAAAAGAGCCTCGTGAACCGGAACCCCAGCGACCCAACAGAGAGGATTGAGGTGACGATAACCGCGATTCCCAACGCGACCAAGATGGCCGCCCATCCGTAGCTCGGGAGTGGACTCTCCATCACCCCTCCGCTCCCTCCCAGAAGCAGGAGTGAGGCCGAGGCGAAGTCGAGCACGCCACCGATGAGACCAAGGATGAAGCTATTCGTCGAGGCCAAGGCAGAGGCCGACTCTGCGTCGCGGACGTGTATTTGACCATGCTGTAATATACACCCAAAGGTCCACACCCGACCGAGGTTACCGTCATCACTTGGGCGCGGACTCCGGGAGGACCGGCATCAGGAGACTCGACTGGGTCTACTCAACGCTGCCGGTGAACATCGCCCTCGGTCCTATCGGGACGTTCGTACAGCTCTATCTGCTGAAGCTCGATGGGGTCCAGGCGGGTACCGCATGGGTGGCGGCTGCCGTGACCGCGTTCAACGCGGTGAGCATACCTGCCGCGATAATCTGGGGGTTCACGACAGACAAGCTCCGCAAGAGGAAGCTGATCATCGTTGTGAGCTACTTGGTCACAGCACTCTTCCTGTTCTCGTTCTTCTTTGCGGGCTCGAACTCAGGGATAGTCCTCGTCTATTCGCTCGTCTCTTTCATCTCAGCAGCGTCCGCGACCCCGCTCAACCTCCTCATCATGGAGAACGAGAAGAAGAACCGTTGGGCTGCCGGCTTCGCTAGACTTTCGCTCATGTCGACCGTGGGCTCCACAGTCGGCTACGTGCTCAGCTCCCTCTGGGTGCAATTCCTGCCCGTCATCTGGCTTGTGATTCCCTTCGGGGTGCTATCCTTGGTCTCTACTGTGATGTCCGTTGTCACCATCCGGGAACCCGAGTTCACGTTCGAGAAGGAAGTCGTCGCCATGCAGAAGCCAGGATTCTTCCAGAGGCTCACCGCTTCGCCCCTGCTCTTCCTGAACATCCCGAGGCTGTCTGATTTCAGGCGTCTCTTCAAGGGCATGAGGAACGAGCTGACCAGCTACGTGCCGCTGCTCTACCTTTCCATCATACTATTCTACTTCGGCAGTGGCATCTTCAACACTTCCTTTGTCCCGGCCCTGTCCTCACATTCTCTCACGGAGAGCCAGATTTACGCGCTGAGCGTCGCCGCGCTCGTCGCGCAGATGTTCGCCTTCAGGTACGCTGGCAGATACATGGAGAACAGGTCGCTCGGCGGAGTTGCCATGCAGATGCTGCTCGTAAGGGGTGGGTGTTACGCACTAATCGGCATAGCTGCCACCCTAGTACCCGGTGCCCTGTTCGGGATACCGGTACTGTTACTGTACCCGATATCCAGTGGGATAGCCTATGGTGTGTATTACACCGCCTCGAACACACTGATTTTCAACTCCATCCACGGGAACAACCACGGCTCTTCGCTGGGGGTCTACAGCGCAGTAGTAGGTATCTCGACGACGGTCGGCTCGTCGGTTTCCGGATTCACGTCGCTTTATCTCGGCTTCGACTTCACGTTCGTCATAGGAGGCGCCCTGCTCATCGCCGCGGCTTGGGTGACCTGGAAGCTCCCGCGCGACAAGCCGACCGAATCAAAGAGCTGAAGGTGTCGCCATCACCGCTGCATGACGACCCACGAAATTCAAGAATTTTCGTCGGAGTAGTCGTCCGGAATTGCATCAAATATCAGGATACGCTTAAATAATGTCCGCAATCGAAGCGATGACCGCTAAGATGGCAGTTACAATCACCGATGCTCAAGCGCTGCTCTCTGTGGCGGCCGCAATAGCTATTGCCGGCGGACTCATCGGAACCGGTCTGGCACAGCAAGGCATCGGCGCGGCGGGAATGGGGATAATCGCCGAGAAACCGGAAAAGTTCGGTCAGGTGCTCTTCTTCTTCGTCATTCCCGAGACCCTCTGGATTATCGGTTTCGTGCTCGGCATAATCTTGCTCCTAAACATCCTTTGAGGACGGTTGACCCAGGTGGCAGCCGAATCTCTGCTGAAGGAAGTAGAGGACAAGCGCAAGAAAACTATCGCGTCTCTCGAGTCGGAATACTCAGCGAAGAAAGCAGAGGTTACCAACCGGGCAGCCGAGCAGAAGACCTACATCTCCGAGTCCTCCAGGAAAGAGGCCGATTCCCTCGCACAGAGAGAACGAATAAGGATCAGTGGAGCTGCGAAGTTGCAGTCCAAGAAGACGCTCTTCGACGCGACCGAACAGATGCTCGAGAACAATATCGCCGCACTCAAGCAGTCTCTCGCTGATATTGCCGGGTCGAAGGAGTACCAGGGGCTGCTTTCTAAGATGGCGGCGTATGCTTCGAAGAGGCTGGGCGGGAACATCAGTGTCGCATGCAGGACGTCGGATGCCGCAGCGCTGAAGAAGCTGGGCGTCAAGGTTACCTCGTCGAACCTGGAGACCGTTGGAGGATTCAAGGCGACGAGCACCGATGGTACACTAGAGCTCGACCTCACGTTCGAGGAACTCCTGCGAAATCGTGAGGATGACGCCAGAGCTTTCATCCTCGCCAGGGAGTAGAGGCAATGCAATCCTCGTATGCCTCGAGTTCTGGTGTCCTCAGGGTCCTTTCGCTCCAGTTTCTCACGAAAAACCAGCTCGGTGAGCTGGCAAAGGCGAAGGACATCGCGGAGATCAGCCAGCATCTTGAGTCGACTTGGTATGGACCCGACATCGAAGCGGCCGAGTCGACCTACAAGCCTCCGGAATCGATAGAGATAGCGGTCAACAGGCATCTGATCTATGTTAACCGCGTAGCCATGCAAGTCTCGCCCGTCTTTGGTAAGGACGCGCTGCGGGCCTACCTAGCCAAGTGGGACATCGAAAACATCGAGCTGATAATAGCCGCCAAGAGTCTTGGGAGGACCCTCGAGCAGACCGAGGCATTCCTGGTGACGTCAAGGAACATCCCGGTCGGGCTGTCCTCTAACACGATACCTCTGAGCGAGCTCCACGCCCTGCTCCAGCAGCCTGACGTCGAGAGCGTGATAAACTACCTCGTAAAGTTTGGATACGGTGCTATCCTCCTCCAGCAACTCGGGGAGTTCCGCAAGACAGAGGATCTCGGCGTCTTCTCGGTCGCTCTCGAGAGCTATTACTACTCCAGGCTCTTCCAGGAGCTCAGGTTCCTCCAGGGAGACGAAGGGCTCCTCAGGGAATACTTCCGGACCGAGATAACGAAGAGGAACCTCCTCAATCTGCTCAAGGCCAAGGAATCAAACGTCAGCAGGGAGACGGTTGCGAGGCACCTCGTGGATGGCGGTCTCGTCAGCCAGGCGACCCTCCTCGACGTCTATGGCTCGCCCGACCTGAGCGACATCGGCAAGAGGTTCGAGCAGGCCCTCCCCCTCACCGACGCACTTGAGAAGTACAAGCAGGATCACGACCTCACGGAATTCGAGGTGAAAGTCGACAGGATAATGGTCGCGAAGTTCATACCGAGGTTCAGGAGTCTCGCCATCTCCCTAACATCCGTCTTCTCCTTCGTTCTTCAGGCGGAGTTCGAGAGGCAGAACATCAGGAGGATAACCTATGCCAAACAATATGGCATGACCGAAGAATACATAAGGTCAATTATTCTATCGAGCTAGAGAAAATGAGCGGAAGAATCACTGCCCAAAGCGGAAAGATTGCCGTGGTCGGCGACAGGGAGCTGGTGTTAGGCTACCGCCTCCTCGGTGTAGAGGACGCGTACATCGCCACCAAGGAAGACGCCCAGAAGGTGATAATGGACCTATTCAACGCGAACGACCATGGACTGATAATAGCGAGCAACGACGTCAGGAAGGCCCTCTCGTCCTCAGCACGTGAGAGGCTAGAGTCGTCGATAATACCACTGGTCGTCTTCATGCCGCCTATAGACTCGGAGGCGGCGCAGGAGGAGTCGCTCGCAATCTTGGCGAGGCGCGTCCTCGGAGTCGACCTTAAGGTGAGTGCATGATGAAAGACGGAACGATAGTAAGAATCACTGGCCCGGTGGTGACGTCGGAGGGACTGGAAGGCGCAAAGATGTTCGATGTCGTTAGGGTCGGTCAGCTCGGCCTTGTCGGCGAGGTCATCAAACTGGAGGGCGACAAGGCCATCCTCCAGATCTACGAAGACACGACCGGCCTGAGACCGGGCGAGAAGGTGGTGAATACAGGGCAAGCGCTCTCTGTGGAGCTCGGTCCAGGCCTTCTCACCTCGATCTACGACGGTATCCAGAGGCCCCTGAACGTGCTCCAGGAGAAGAGCGGCGACTTCATCAGCAGAGGTCTCGTCATACCTGCTCTCGACGAGACAAAGAAGTGGGAGTTCGTCCCCCTGAAGAAGAGCGGAGACAAGGTCTCACCAGGAGTGATAATAGGCACGGTCCAGGAGACACAACTCGTCTCCCACAAGATAATGGTGCCTCCCGGCGTGAGCGGGGAGCTGAAGGACATCAAGGCGGGTAACTACACCGTCAGAGAAGTTGTGGCGAGGGTAAAGACACAGTCCGGGAATGTCGACATCTTCCTCGCGAGCAAGTGGAAGGTCAGGACCCCCAGGCCTATCACGCGCAAGCTCCCTCCTGATACGCCCCTGCTGACAGGTCAGAGAGTCTTCGATACATTCTTCCCGGTCGCCAAGGGCGGCACCGCTGCAATCCCGGGACCATTCGGCTCGGGCAAGACCGTGTCGCAGCAGCAGCTCGCAAAGTGGAGCGACAGCAGGATCATCGTCTACGTGGGGTGCGGGGAGAGAGGGAACGAGATGACAGAGGTGCTCGCGACCTTCCCCGAACTAGAGGACCCGCGCTCGAAGAGACCCCTGATGGAGAGAACGATACTTGTGGCCAACACATCCAACATGCCAGTCGCGGCGAGAGAAGCCAGCATCTACACCGGTATCACGATAGCCGAGTACTATAGAGACATGGGCTACGACGTCGCTCTCATGGCGGACAGCACTTCACGCTGGGCCGAGGCACTGAGAGAAATCTCGGGCAGGCTCGAAGAGATGCCAGGCGAAGAAGGCTACCCGGCGTACCTCGGCAGCAGGCTCGCGGAGTTCTACGAACGTTCCGGCAAGGTGGTGGTGCTCTCCCCAGACGAGAGGGTCGGCTCGGTCACGGTGGTCGGAGCCGTATCACCGCCGGGAGGAGACTTTTCCGAACCAGTCTCACAGAACACGCTCAGGGTTACCAGGGTCTTCTGGGCACTCGACGCAAGCCTGGCAGCCAGGCGTCACTTCCCGTCGATCAACTGGCTCACGAGCTATTCCCTGTATACAGACGACCTTCGCGGCTGGTACCAGCAGGCGGTGGGCAAGGATTTCCCGGATATGCGCACAGAGGCGCTGGGAATCCTACAGAAGGAGGCTGAGCTCCAGGATATCGTCCAGCTCGTCGGCTACGACGCGCTCCCCGAGTCCGAGAAGGGAGTGATGGACGTTGCGAAGAGCATCAGAGAGGACTACCTCCAGCAGAGTGCATACGACCCCGTCGACACCTATACATCCGTCCGCAAGCAGTACCTCATGCTGAAGACCATCCTGGACTTTGGGAAGATGGAGGCCGATGCAATCAAATCCGGGGCACAGGCAGCCCAAATCTCGACACTGCCGGTAAAGACCAAGATAGCGCGGATAAAGTGGACTCCCGAAGACCAGACGGAGGCGCTGATTCAGGACGTCAATAACGATATGACACAGCAGTTCGGCGCACTGGTACAGGAGGTAAAGGTCTGATGCAGCCGGTCTCCTACAAGACAGTCTCGCAGGTGGCCGGTCCGCTGCTCTTCGTCAAGAAGGTAGAGAACGAAGCCTATGGAGAGATGGTCGAGGTCACCAACGCCCTTGGTGAGAGGGTCCGGGGACAGGTCCTCGATGCCGGCTCCGGTCTGGCTGTGGTGCAGGTCTTCGGCTCGACGCTTGGACTCAGCACGGAGGGGACCTCGGTCCGCTTCCTCGGCGAGACCGCAAGGATTTCCGTCTCGGACGAGATGCTGGGACGCGTCTTCAATGGGCTCGGAAACCCCAGGGACAGCGGTCCCGCGATAGTCTCCAAGACGAAGGTCGAAATCGTCGGCTCCGGAATCAACCCCTACAGCAGGGAAGAGCCGTCCGAGTTCATCCAGACGGGCATTTCGACGATAGACGGGATGAACACCCTCGTCAGGGGTCAGAAGCTCCCGCTCTTCTCAGCGGCAGGGCTTCCTCACAACACGCTCGCGGCCCAGATAGCAAGACAGTCGAAGGTACTCAGTTCTTCGGAGAACTTCTCGGTCGTCTTCGCGGCGATGGGCATCACCAGCGAGGAGGCGAACTTCTTCATCCGGCAGTTCGAGGAGACAGGGGCGCTGGAGAGGACCGTCCTCTTCCTGAACCTTTCTTCCGACCCCTCTATGGAGCGCATACTCACGCCCAGGCTCGCGCTGACGACTGCAGAGTACCTTGCCTACGAGAGGGAGAGCCACGTCCTTGTCATCCTCACGGACATGACAAACTATTGTGAGTCGCTCAGAGAGATCTCGGCGGCCAGAAGCGAGGTCCCCGGAAGGAGAGGCTATCCTGGCTACATGTACACCGACCTGGCCACCATCTATGAGCGTGCGGGCAAGATTAAAGGAAGGAAGGGCTCCATCACACAGATTCCGATACTTACGATGCCGGCCGACGACAAGACCCACCCAATTCCGGACCTCACAGGGTACATCACCGAAGGACAGATCTACGTAAGCAGGGACCTCGATCGCTCAGGAATCTATCCGCCCATCGACGTGCTCGAGAGCCTCTCCAGGCTCATGAACCAGGGTATCGGTCCCAAGCGCACCAGGGAGGACCACAGAGGCATGGCGGACCAGCTCTATGCGTCCTACGCGCAGGGCAAGGACGTCCGTGCACTCTCTGCCATCGTCGGCGAGGAGGCGCTCAGCGAGACCGACAGGAAGTTCCTGAAGGTCGCCCAGAGGTTCGAGAGCATGTTCGTGAAGCAGGGAGTGAACGAAGACCGCACCATCGAGCAGACTCTCGACATCGGATGGCAGGTCATCGACCCCCTCTCAGATTCTGAGATCAAGAGAATCAAGCCGGATTTGATAGAGAAGTACAGGAAGAGAACCGCGACCCAATAGGACGCGATAGAACTGCCCACAGCGATCAACATCAAACCGACGAGGATGGAGTACCTTAGGACCATCCGGCGCATTGCGATATCTCGCAAGGGCCTCAAGCTGCTCAAGCTGAAGAGGTCGGCGTTGATCCTGGAGTTCTTCAACATGAGCAAGACCGTCGCGGACCTCAGAAGCGGGCTCCAGGCCAAGCTCATCAAGGGCTACGAGGGCATACACAGCACCGAGATGTTCGTCGGTCCGTTGCGACTCGAATACGAGTCTATGCGCATCCCGAGGCTGCACGAGCTCACTCTGAGGAGCAAGAACGTGATGGGTGTGAAGATCCCTGAGGTCACCTCCGAGAGCTCAGGCCAGGCAGGGCAGGAGTACCTACTCGAGATACCCGCGTCAGTGAACCAGGCCATCAAGGCGTTCCAGGACGTACACCAGATGGTCCTCAATGTGGCGGAGAAGGAGACGGCGCTGAGGAAGCTGCTCATGGAGATCGAGAAGACGAAGCGCAGGTCCAACGCTATCGAGAACGTGCTCATCCCGAGGCTCCAGGCAAACGCGCGATACATCAAGTTCAGGTTCGACGAGATGGAAAGGGAGAGCTTCACGAAGCTGAAGACCGTCAAGAGGAAGATGGCGGAGCGGGAGGAGGCGGGCGAGGGCGATGAGTGAGAAGAAAGACAAGCCGATGGGATTGCCGCCCTACTATTGGGCCAAGACGCCTGTAAAGGCCAAGCCGGTCCCAAGGGGCTTCGTGAACAAGCAGCAGAAGCAGTTCTACCTTATCAGGATAGGCTTCACGGTCGCCAAGATAGCGGCGGCCGCGGCGCTCGTCTTCCTGATAGTCGCGAGGTTTTGAGTTTAGCCATGTCGACAAACTATACTGAGACCCTGAAGAGGATCAAGGACGCCGAGGAGGATAGCAACAGGGAAGTGGCCGAGAAGAAAAAGTCCTTGGAGACAGAGCTTCACGAAATGGAGAAGGATGCGGACGAGGAGATAGAGACAGCCAGGAAGGACGCCGAGCTCTACGTCACGAAGCAAGTCGACGCCGCGAAAGCCTCGGCGCAGAAGGAGGCCGACGCCCTGCTCCAGTCGACTGAGAGGAAGGCTAACGCGATTGCGGCGAAGAGGCTCGACAAGAAGGAGTTTCAGAAGATAATCGACGACATCGTTTTCTCAGAGTTCAAAGAGTGAATAGCGCTTGCTAAAGCCTGCCGCGATGCAGAGGGTCGCCATCTTAGGCCTCCGTGAAGAGAGGCCGAGGATGATTGCCATGCTTCACGACTTGGGCGTAGTGCAAATTGAACCACTCTCCAAGGCTACCTCTTCTGTGCTGAGGGCCGAGGTGGACAACGCGGCCTCGAAGGACGTCTCGGAGGAACTGCTGAGGATAAAATCGCTTATGTCAGTGCTCCCCCCCGAGCCTGTCAACGAGAAGAGGGGCTTTGGCTCGCTCGCCGAGCTCATTGACGTCTCTCGGTCCGTCAACATAGACAAGGATGTCGCGTCGCTGAAGCAGCGACAGGACAGGCTCACATCCCAGCTCGACGACCTCAGGAACAGGATTACGCTTGTCAAGAACCTCGACTTCATCGGAGCGGACCTGAGCGTACTCGACCTCGAGAGCGCGGCCTCCTTCTTCGGGACTCTCTCGGAGGAGGTCTACGCAGAGTTGAGGAAGGACCTGTCTTCACTGCCGGGAGTCATGATGCAGTCGGCTGGGACCAATCCTGTTCGCACGGTGGTCGTGGTACCGAACGACCAGCTTGAGAAGTTTGGAGGGACGATACAATCGGCAGACATAAGGCTCGAGCGCGTGCCCACGATGAAGGGTACAGCGCAAGAGGTGCTCTCAGCTCTGGAGAACGAAAGCGTCCAGAAGAGTACGGAGCTCGCCACAGTGAACGAAGGTCTCCAGAAGATCTCGGAGAAGTACTATGGGGTGCTCACGATTCTGGAGGAGCAGCTCTCAATCGAAGCCAGACTGCTCGAAATCATAAACAACATCGGGTTCACAGAGAGCAGCTTCGTGGTGGAGGGATGGGCTCCCAAGGAGGACGTCCCGAAACTTCAGGCTACGCTCTCGCGCAATAGTGCCACCTCGATCCTCTTCGAGATCGAAAGCGATGACAGGCCGCCCACCCTGATGGTCACACCGAAGAGGCTGAAGTTCTTCGAGTCATTCACACGCGTCCTGACACCACCCCTGTTCGACGAGTTCGACCCCACGCTCATCTTCGCGTTGGTATTCCCGATTTTCTTTGGGCTGATGTTGGGTGACGTAGGGTACGGGATCGTCATCCTCGCGATAGCGCTCTGGATTAAGCAAAGGGTCGAGAACCCGGGTAAGAAGACGAGGATGCCCGCGAGCCTGAGGCGCTTCGGCAGGAGCATCTTCCAGCCCGCACAATTCCGGAAGCTCGCGATGGCCATGATTCCTGGTGCCGTAATGGGGATTGTCTTCGGAGTCCTCTTCAATGCGTACTTCGGCTTCCACCTGAACCAGTACCTCTTCGCGTACCTCAAGAACAACGCGCACATGTCCATCCCAGGCTACCTCGTCACCGACGGCGCGTTCCTCGACCCGCTCTCGACCTACGGCCTGAAAACGCTTCTGCTGGCCAGCGGTTACATAGGGCTGTCCTTCGTTTCGCTCGGGCTCGTGATGGGCATGATTAACAAGTACTGGGAGCACGAGGTTCGGCACATATTTGGGAAGTTTGGATGGCTTCTCGTGGCATGGGGCATATCTCTCCTCGGCCTTCTCGTCCTGCACGACAAGTCGATTGCCACAGCGGTCAACCCCAGCTCAAGTCCCCTCGGACTGGGGTACATCGGCGTGGCGATTGCGGGCATCGTCCTGATCGCGTACGGTGAAGGTGGACAGGCGCTGATTGAGCTTCCCTCTATCGTAAGCCACATACTCTCTTTCACGAGGCTCACAGGCATACTCCTCGCGTCGATTGGCTTTGCCCTAGTCGTGAACTCACAGTTCGACGGTCTCGCTGGTCCTCTCTTGTGGGCCGGTGGTGCCAGGACCGCTGCTGGGATAGGGTTCACGATTGCAGGGATCGTGATACTTATCGTTGGGCAGATGTTCAACATCGTCCTTGCCCTCTTCGAACCTGGCATACAAGGGGCGAGGCTTCTTTTCGTCGAATACTTCTCGAAGTTCTATCACGGCCAGGGGAAGCTCTTCGCCCCGTTCAAGGGAAAGAGGACTTACACGGTCAGCAAGGTAGAAGTGGTGGAGCCAAAGCCAACTAGCTAGTTTTGGCAAAACCACGCACGATTAGTTAAATACATTTGACCCCGAACCGGGTGCTGTTTGCAAGCAGCGCCCAGAAGGGTCAAGACGATCTATAGCGTCATCGCGTCTCCACAGAGGCTCGAGATTCTCAAGATCCTGAATGTCAAAGGACCACTCACGTACAGTGCCCTCAAGACCCTCGCCGGCTTCAAGTCAAAGAAAGAATCGGGCAAGTTTGCCTATCACCTCAGGAAGCTCGTCAGGCAGCTGCTGATACAGCTCAATCGGCAAGAGAGGAAGTACACCGTCACCAACTTAGGGAGGTTGGTCCTCAACCTCACGCGCCAGATTGAGGAACAATCCTTGGTGGAAAGTGGGAAGCTCTACGTCAGGACTTCGCGCCAAGCGATGGAGGAGTTCAACGCCGATAAGATTCTCCAGTCGCTGGTGAAGGAGGCAGGGATGCCTGTCGAGCTCGCCCAGAAGATTACCAGCGAGACCGAGTCCAGGCTCTACAAGTTCCAGACCCAGTACCTAACCGCGCCGCTCATCCGCGAGATGGTCAATTCGCTGCTCGTCGAGCACAACCTCGAGGAGTACAGACACAAGCTCACTAGGCTCGGCCTGCCTGTATATGATGTCACTCAGCTTCTGGGTCAGGCGGGGGACGACGGCGGAGACATAGAGTCTCTCCTGCACCAGACCGGTAAATCCGTGTTCTCCGAGTATCTGCTCTTGGAGCAGATACCCAGGGACGTCGCCGATGCCCACTTGGCCGGCGACATACATGTGGCGAACGCGGGGACATGGGGCCTCACGCCGGACACAATCTTCGTCGACCTGCTCTCTGTCAGGGCCTCGGGTTTCAACCCGAGGGGAAGGCTACCGTATGCCCCGATAATCCCAAGCCCTGACAGTCTGGAGAGTGCCACGACGATTATCAGCAGCATAACCTCGCTCATCACCAGGGAAGCTTCGGTAGAGATAGTGTACAGGAACTTCCTACAATACCTGGCCCCCTTTACACGCTCAAAGACGAAGCATGAGCTTGTGGGCGCGATACAGAGGTTCTTCGATCAAGCCTCGTCCCAGCTCCCGGCCTCGATGCACCCAATGATCACCCTCCAGCTCGACCCTTACCTGAAGGACGACGCTGGGAGGGAGCTTGTCGACAAGGTGCTCGATGCGACGCTCGAAGCCTACAGGGACCTGGTGGGGCAAGTGCCCCGTCCCGAGATCAGGTTGCTCCTCGCGAAACTGAGGGAGGACGACAGCAGGTTCCTGAAGGACGCAACCTCGGTGATAGCGACAGGTGGAAGGATTGCGTTCTTTACGTCGGGCCAGAAGAGGAGTTTCCTCGGCATAAACCCGGACGTGCTCCCCCTGGAGCTGCAGGGTGACCACATCAGTGTGCTGCACAATCTCAGCCTCAATCTGCCGCGCCTCTCATACGATTCCAATCAAGACGAGACGTACTTCCGAGCCAAGCTGGCGATGCTGATAGGGGTCGCCTCCGACGCCCTGACCGCGAGGAGGAGGGTGCTGGAGCGTGTAATGAAGAAGGGGCTGCTCCCTACCCTCACTTTCGGCTCCGAGACAATCAGCTCGGACGCGATGCCGTTGATAATGAACCTCGTCGGACTCGACGAGACTCTCTCGAATCTCACCAAGGACCCCTCCCTAACCGTTAGGGCATCCCTCGCCGAGAAGGTACTTGAGACCGCCACCCGTGTCGCGACCGAGAAATCTGGAAAGAACGAGAGGCTCGGCATCGCCGTGATCGAGGAGGAGGGCGCGATGAGACTATCTTCGCTCGACTCTGAAAAGTACGGGCGAGCGGGACTCCAAGCGACCGGACGCCAGGGGTACTCTCTAGCACCACGTCTATCACCAGAGGACTTCCAAGCTCGCGACAAAATCGACTATGTGAAGAAGCTCGCGGAAGGCCTGAACGGGGGCCTGTCTGTCGTACTGGACGCCACCTCGACAGACCTCCGCGGAACGTACAATGTCATCGTCGCAGCTTCGGCCGACCTACCATTCTTCAAGGTACACCGGATGGTCTCGTTCTGCAGGAACTGCGGGACAAAACTCGGGTCGGAAACAGGAAGATGCAAGAAATGCAGGTCGACCGCCACGACCCCCTATTCGACCGCCGACTGAATTATGACAACTTGGGTTGACTTCCTGTCAATATCTGTTCACCTGCGCGCGTCTCATTGACTATTTGTCGAACGAGCAGAGACGCGCCTTTGTCAACTTCGATTCGTCGTAGCAGAGATATATACTGCTATCAGTTCAAAGTGCGCAACTCGCAGAAATAGTGTATTTACGAAATTGACTGCCATTGAAAAGTCGGACGATACGGTAGAGGTCCAGAAGGCTGAGGTACTTCTACCCCAGGAAACCCTAGATGCATTCGGCGGAGATGAGCTCAGAGCGCGCGTCTTCTATGAGAAGTACGCGCTCAGGGACATCAGCGGCAAGCAGGTCGAGAAGACCCCTGACAAGATGTGGCTGAGGGTCGCAGAGGAGCTCGCCTCCGTAGAGGCGACAAGCAAGAAAGAGGAGTGGACTGACAAGTTCTACTGGCTGCTGGAGGACTTCAAGTTCGTCCCAGGCGGCAGAATCCTGTTCGGCGCCGGCCAACCCAGGAGATCTACTTTGCTGAACTGTTACTTTTTCAAGATTAAGGAGGATTCGATAGAGGCGATTTTCGACTGGTGCAAGGAAGCTGCCAGGACGTACAGCTTTGGCGGCGGCGTGGGTACCGATATCTCGGTGCTGCGCCCACGCGGTACGCCGGTGAACAACGCAGCCATCTACAGCACCGGGTCGGTATCGTTCATGGAGCTACTCTCTACGACTACAGGAACGATTGGACAGGCCGGGAGGAGAGGCGCCCTGATGATCACCATCAGGGTCGACCACCCCGACGTGCTCGATTTCATCAGCGTAAAGAAGGACCTGAAGAAGGTCAACTATGCCAACATCTCGATCAAGATAACCGATGAGTTCATGCGCGCGGTAGAGGACGACACCAACTTCGAGCTCAGCTTCAAGAACGAGCGGATAGACTACCGAAAGACCGTGAAGGCCAGGGACGTCTGGAAGCAACTCGTAAAGGCCGCTTGGCAGAGCGACGAGCCTGGTCTCCTCTTCTGGGACACGATCAAGAGAGACTCGACGACGGAATACAACAACATGGAGGTACAGGGTGTTAACCCCTGTAGCGAGCAGACGCTGGAGAACTACGGTTGCTGCTGTCTTGGCTCGGTCAACTTGAGCTACTTTGTGAAGGAGCCGTTCACCGAACGTGCCAGCATTGATTGGGATGGCCTCGTCAAGGCCTCGCATTATGCCACGAGGTTCCTTGATAATGTCCTCGACTACAACGCGGACCGGCATCCTCTGCCACAGCAGAGGCAGGCCTCTCTCTGGAGCCGAAGGATAGGTGTAGGGATAACCGGACTAGGGGACATGCTGATCAAGCTTGGGCTGAAGTACGACGAGGAAGCGACGGTGGAGTTCGTCGACAACCTCTTCGAGAGGATTACCAACGCAATCTACGAGTATTCGACGGAGCTCGCGGTCGAGAAGGGCTCTGCACCGGCCTTCCAGACGGAGAAGCACCTGCTCCAGCCGTTCATCCAGAGGCTGGACACCAGCGTGAAGGAGAAGATACTGGTGCGCGGGATAAGGAACTGCGCTCTTACGACGGTGCCTCCGGTAGGGTCAGGTTCGATTCTGGCCGCCTGTTCGAGCGGTGTAGAACCAGTCTTCGCCCTTTCCTACACGAGGAGAAGCAAGTCGCTCAGCGAGGGTGAGTTCAAGGTGTTCCATCCACTGGTCAAGGACTACATGCAGGTCCACAAGATTACCGATGAGAAGCAGCTGCCATCGTACTTCGTAACGTCTCATCAGATCAAGCCCGAGATGAGGGTGAGGATGCAGGCCGCTATCCAGAAGCACATAGACACCGCTATCTCGAGCACCGTCAATCTTCCCCAGGGTATCTCGACGGAGGACGTAGAGAAGATATACGCGCTCGCCTGGAAACTGGGATGCAAGGGCATCACAATCTACAGGGAGGGTAGCAGGGAAGGGATACTCGAGACCACCCAGGTGGACAGGAAGAAGGTCGAACAGTCCACCGAGTTCGAGAGACCGAAGGTGCTCACCGGCAGGACCCTGAAACTAAAGCTCCCACAGGGAGGCCTCTACGTCACCGCGAACTCGGACGAAACGGGTAAGATGAAGGAGGTCTTCGTGACCCTTGGCAAGCTCGGCGGGGACGAAAAGGCGGACGCTGAAGCCATCGGCAGGTTGATCAGTCTCTACCTTCAGCATGGAGGAGACGTTCAGAACATCGTCAAGATGCTGAAGGGCATCAGAGGCAAGTACGTCTCTTGGGACGAAGGCGTCCAGTTGCTCTCCATTCCTGACGCGGTGGCAAAGGCGCTTGAGGTACTGGTGGCTGGCCGGGTGACCAAAGAAGCTGCCACACCTCTGGTCCAGGGAGGGACATGCCCCGACTGCGGCGAGAACGCGATAATCTTCGAGGCGGGCTGTTACAAGTGCACCAACTGCGGATACTCAAAGTGCGAGTAGAGTAACCGCAGTAGTGCGCCGCGCGCATGTCAGGAATCACGCGCCGCTCTGCCAGATTTTCACGCGGCGCTACGGGGCAGGGAGCCTGTCGTCCCGCTGCCTCAGAATATACGCGCATAGAAGTGCTCACTCCTCATTTTAGTCTTGTGAACATCTGTTTGGTCTTATACCTCTATAGTGTACAATTATTCGGATAAGCCTGCAATTGTTAAATATGCATACACAAAAAGGCCGCCCGCTTGAACAGTTCGCGTTCAATACACGAAACTGCTACGAACAAAATCGCTGAAATCTTCGGAAACCGGCGTGTGGTCGCAGTTCTCGCGCTGGCTGGATTTACCCTCTTTCTGCTCGGGACCCACACAGCAGGGGCTCAGACCCAGACGACCTCGTCTTCCAACCTAAGCGGATACCCGCCGGCGTCTGTTCCATCCTGGCTAGACACAGGCAGCAACTCATGGATGCTCACCGCGGCGACCCTCGTAGGTCTCCAGAGTCTTCCGGGACTGGTCATCTTCTACGGAGGCTTGTCCAAGAAGCGCTTCCAAGTCAACACGATGATGATGGTCTTCTATGCTTTCGCAGCCGTCTTGGTAACCTTCATGCTGGCCGGTTACCAATTTGGGTTCGGGACGGGCATTGGGCTCTCGATTGATGGCTATGCTATCTTTGGTATTCCTAGCTTGGCCCTGTCGGGCGCGTTCTCAGCTTCGCAGGCCGTGATAGGTCCATTCTCATATGCCGTCAACGTTCCTACCTCAAGTATCGTCTTCTTCCAGTTCGTCTTCGCGGCGATCACTCCAGCCCTCTTTGTCGGCGCCATCATGGAGAGAATGAGCTTCAAGGCATGGATGATCTTTGTTCCTCTTTGGTCGCTCTTGGTCTACAGTCCGCTGGCGTACTGGCTCTTCGCAGGAGGGTGGCTCAACCAGCTTGGCGTCGTTGACTTCTCGGGCGGCTACGTCATTCATCTCTCGGCAGGAACGGCCGCGCTCGCGTCAGCCATAGCCGTGGGTCCGAGGCTCCTCAAGGATAGGAACGTAAGACCTAGCAGCCTTGGCTATATCATGATAGGCGCAGGAATCATCTGGCTGGGCTGGAATGGTTTCAACGGAGGGGACCCCTACGGGGCAACTGTCGATGCATCCGTAGCGGTGCTCAACACCGAATTCGCGGCAGCCGCCAGCGTCGTCGCCTGGATGCTGATGGACTACTATTTCCTCAAGAAGCCTACAAGCATCGGAGCCGCGACTGCGTGTATCACCGGGTTGGTCGCGATCACTCCGGCTGCTGGCTATGTGGACCCGTACGGCGCTCTGATAATCGGAATTGCGGCTGGGATAATCCCCTACCTGTCCCTCTACAAGCTTGCCCCGAAACTGAAATGGAGAGGACAGACGATAGACGACGCGATGGGTGTCTTTCCCGCTCACGGCATAGCCGGAATCACAGGCGGCCTTTTGACAGGTATTCTGGCCGACCCCGTCGTCACTCAGTATATCGACCCTTCACTGAAGGGTCTGGCCTACGGTAATCCGATGCAGCTCGCAATCCAAGCCTTCGGGGCTGCGGTGGTCTTTGTCTATGTCTTCGCCGTCAGCTTCGCTCTGCTGAAGCTCATCAGCAAGGTCACACCATTGCAGTACTCCAAGGAAGTCCTTGAGATAGGAGATAAGGCGATGCATGGGGAGGAGGAGTTCACAGAAGATGCCCCGCCGACCGAGGCCACGGCTACGTTGATGGAAGAGAAACCGAGTCAGCAACAGTGAAAAGGAGGACCGCAGCCACCATGAAAGGAATGGTTAAGTCGTGACCATTGAGCGCGGCTCGTCGAATTTAAGCCCGAGTCTGCCTGGCGGCTTAGGTGATGCACTGACCAAGGTCTTCTTTGGGATAGGCTTGGCATTGCCACTTCTCACGGGATTGCTCTCCATTTTGTTCATCCAGTTAGGCCTGATGGGTAATGTGGAAATCTATCCCTGGGACAACATGCTTTCCGACCTTTACCTCCTCACTTTGTTTGTGACTCCCGAGTCCATCTGCGTCTACTTCTTTCATAAGAAAGTAATCAAGAGATTTCTAACTAGAATGGGGTATGCGGTCATTCTAGTCTTCGTGTATGCCAATTACGTATTATTGCCACCGTCCACGTACTCCTTCCTTCCTGTGACATCTGCCACGCTTGTCTGGGCGCTCTGGCCTCCGTTCATCGCCCTCGCTCTGGCTTTCGTCGTTGGAAAGATTGA
>JASHPA010000203.1 GCA_030038365.1 Nitrososphaerales archaeon | reverse complement strand
ACGATGGCCTTGAAGGAGGAAAGGTTCGCGGGACTCTGCAGACCTGGGTCCGAAATGAAGTTGACGTATGTGACGTCGAAGGCGTTCGATAGATAACTCGTCAGGTTCAAGCTTGGCTGGTCCCCGACTACCAAGACGCTGTTGGCAGTACTCAGTCCAAAGTTCCCGCCAAGATACGGCAGGTAGTTCAGTTCCTGAGCCAGCGATTCCACGCCCTCTGAGCTGCACTGCTCGAGCATCGGCATGGAGGCGTACGTGAACTGATCGCCACCAGAGACTATGGCAGAATCCTCCCCGCTCAGGAGCCCTGCGCAGGTCGACGTGGAGTTCGCAGCAGGCAGGACGGCTATGTCGTTCAGGTTCAGCTGACTCAAGACGTTCGTCTGGGCGTTCGTATAGAATTCGAAACCTCTTCCCGCGAGATTCGACAACCACTGCGCGACGCCGTTGAACGTCTCTAGTTCGGAGGCTTGGATGTAGGCGTTCCATCCCTTGAGTGGTCCGCTGGACACGGAGAAGTCGTGGTTGGTCGTCAAATCGGAGACGATCTCCTGCGTGTCGTACTGAGGCGGCGCGGTCGTCGCCGTCTCCAGCAGGTAGTCGGGAATCGTGCTGATCGACGTCGTGCTGTTGCCGATCGTCGTCCAGCTGAATCCATCGTCGACCGAGACCGCTGCGCTCGCATTCACGGGCAAGTCGGGGTCGGATTTGAGATAGAGAAAAGAGGTCACGTCATAGCTGCCGCCGATTGGCTGAATCGTTATCCAGTACTTTTCGCCCTGCTGAAGGTGGGCAACGGAGGAGAATTGGACGAACTCCGGACCGTAGTCGATGGTGATGTTGCCCGGATCGTACACCCCCGACGCGAGAGGAGAGAGCGCAAGCGGCTCCCCATCCGAACCCGATGGGACTATCGAGACCAGGATGTAAGGACCCTCCCCCACGAGCGGTCCGATGTCGACCCCCTCGACTGAACTATCCGACGAAGCGACGAAGGGCTGCGCGAATATACTCCCCGAGGTCAGCGTCGTATCCGTCTCGCCTGCTATGTACGTCCCCAGCGTCTCATTCGATAGAGTGACGGTGAACGCGAGCTCAGTCGGTCCGTCTCCAGGCTGGTCCAGCCACGAGCTGCCTCCGTCGTCAGAGACTTCGGTAAGAAACTGATACGTGCTTGTCAGTCGGGCAAGGTTGAACGTCCCGGTGGAGTTCGCTGAGAACACTATCCAGTATTCCTTTCCGGCGGTCACCTGGGTGCTGAACCCCGAGACGTTGAGGAAACCATCGTAGGGGACGCTCGTCGCCGGGACTTCCAGTTGCTGGAGTGGATACTCGGGAGCCGAACCAGCCGCGTTGCTCCCCCAGATCGCCACCGAGAACGTTCCCGAGGTGTAGTTGGAAGAGGCGCCGCCCTGGGTGCTGTACATGAGGACCTGCACGGACTCCATCGTCTCATCGGTGCTTGGTGTGAACCCGACGGCATCCATCGTGCCGGTCGTCGGGGACTGAGCGAGGGCAGTAAACTCGGCGTATCCGGTGAACCCCTGGCTCCAGTCCAGGTCACCCAGCTCAAAGAGGAGCGTCTGGTTCTGGTTCTGGAATCCGGCCTGGGGGGGGCTTGTGACGACATACCTCATGATAGGAACCCAGGTGAAGGAGGGATCGTCCACCGTCAGCGTGTATTCGTCGCCTGTCACCGTCGTTACCGTGCCGTTAAGGGCGATGGGAACCCAGTTCTGCAGTCCCTCGTCCAGCGCTTGGCTGAGCAGTCCGGTGGCGACTACCCTGTTCCCGTCCGTGACGTCTGTCACCGTCAGCGTCGCGTTCGCCGTGTTGTACTGCCTGTCGGAGAGAAAGACAAAGACGGTGTTGAAGGAAAACACGTGCGTCGCGGTGAAGGTCTGTGCCGGGGCACCGACGTATGCCTCCTGGTAGGGATATATCGCGAGGTTCGCACCCGCCTGGTTCTCGAGCCACAGTATCGTGGAGCCCTGCTCTAGTCCCGGGCCGACCGCAGCCTGCGCGGCATATGCCGTCGCATTGTCGGTCACGTAGTCCCTCAGATAGAACGTGTAGTAGTTGCTCTGATCGCTCGAAGGGCTCGAGAACTTGACCCAGTACCATCCCGCGGAGAAGTTCCCGGTCGCCTTGACCCCGCCCTGCCAGCCGGTGGAGTTGGTGAAGTCCGACGCCGTCGAGTTCAGGCTGGCGAGTTCTTCGCCCGAGTCCAGGGTGCCTTCCTTGTCTCCAAATATCTCCACTTGGAGGCTGCCGGGAGCGCCCACCTCGCTGCCGTACCACTGAATCTGCAGGGTCGTCGTGTTTGCGGGAATCTCGAAGCGCATCTCCACAAAGCTGGACTGCGTTCCGGAGCCATAGACATCGTAGGCCGAGGATGTCATCCACACGCCGGAAGAGAGCACTATCCCGGGTTGAACGTCCCGGTACTCGCTCCACAGCGCGTCGAGTTGTCCACTCGCGAGATAGCCGGTCGCGTTCACGTCAGCGTCGTAATAGGGCGAGTTGACGAAGGCGCTGACGGACAGGTTGGAATACCCTATGGTCGGGACGGAGTCGCCGGTCGCGTAGTACGGGCTGCTCTGGCTCGATCCGGTGCCGAGTCCAACCCAGCTCGAATAGCTTCCGTAGTATGAGTAGAGTATACCAAGGTCGACCTCCAGGTAGTGTGCCACCTCGGGATTATCGAGCGAGACGAACGGCGCGCTCGTTCCATTCGCGTAGTAAGTGGCCGCCGAAGGGTCCACACTGATCAAGCTCTCCACCCACGGGGAGTCGAATCCCTGGGCGGTCAACTGACCTACGTACAGGACGTTGCTGAGACCCATCGCATCGCTGGCCGTTAACCAGTTGCTGACCCAGGCCTGGTATGGGGGGTTCCCCACCGTGAAGTTCTCCCAGCCGATGTCAAGCAGGACCTCACGAACGCCAAGGGGAATATACACGTCCTGTATCACCCGCTCAAAGGCCGAGACGCTAGTGTTGCCGTTCGTCATCGAATCGAGAACGCTCAGAGTCACCCGGTCGCTTTCCGCAAGGGTGGCGAGACCGTGGTCAGCGTACTGGGACGCGACGCTGCCCGTCTGCGCTTGCGCGCCCGTGATGAAGGGACTCGATACCAGCAGGAGCAGTATCATCACCGTAGCGCAGCGCAGACCCGTCAACACGGACCCTCTTCTCCGCACCTCCGGTCTCACCTCCGGACCTTTAGCCTCTCACGGCAATTCGCAGACGGGGTTCCACTCGCACCCCTGCTTTGATCTGCGTTCTTTTTCCAGCTCCACATGCGCCTGCACGTATTCCGGTGGTCTTCAAGACGCGTACATCAGCCCCTGATGAGTTCCGTATCCGACCGTCCTGACCGAGTAGCCGAAGGTGTTCAGATATTTCGTCAGGTCCTCAACAGACGGCCCGAAATCGTGCGTCTCCAGGACGATCTTGGGATGGTAGTCGCCTAGGATCTTGGAGGCACCCGTCAGGACCTCGAGTTCATATCCCTCCACATCGATCTTGACGAAGTCCACCCTCGCCAGCTTCAGCTGCTGGAAGACCGAGTCCAGCGTCGTTATCTTGACATGTTCGGACCCGGTCTGGGGTACCTTCCTGACGTAGAAGGAATTGCCTCCCAGCCGATTGTATAGCTTTAGCTCGCCCGTTCCTTCGGCGCTCCCTGCCGCGAGTTTCAGTATATTCACATTGGTAAGATGGTTTGACCTGACATTCCTGTCAAGCATCTCGAAATTTTGATTGGAAGGCTCCAAGGACACGACCCTTCCGCTGGGCCCGACCTCACCGGCCGCCATCACAGTGAAGCTCCCGATGTGAGCTCCTGCGTCAATCACCGTGTCACCGGACTTCAGCGAAAAGAACCGCTCATAGATCCTCTTGTAGACCACCTCCGAGACCGTCGCCGCATCGAACCCAAGCCTTGACCTGAGGTACAGCGTGGACCCTCCGGGTATAGTCACCGAGTACACCGGGAAGATTTGCCGGCCTACGATCCGCACATACCTCGTCTGAACAAAGAAATCCACCAGCCGGGAATTGGACCGCGGGCGCGAATCCGTCATGGGTAGGTCTGCAGGCCTCCGTCGCCCCTGGACACTTTGATACATCCCTGGTGAAAACGATGCATCCGATATTTGTTTGTATTGTCGATATTATCCAATCTTTTCATGCTTCTTCGCCTTGTTTGTCCGGCGCTCCATACACCGGCGTGTACGGGGCAGGGACCAGTGGCTTCCTGCCACGGCTGTCTGCACGAGTAACGAGCGGAACCAGCACCTGGAGAAACAAGATTCCTGGTGATCCTAGGGCACGAAAGCTTCGAAAATGACACCTCCCTTCCACGCTCCGGTCATGGTCTCGTCTCCTGAACTGGCAAATGACCGATTGGGTCGATGATGGCAATGAGCGCGATACCCAATACCGACCGAGCGTGTCGTGTTTATCCACCATATATATGTCCAAGGGACAGGTAGCCCAACCACCGAACAGTTCTTCATTCAACGAGCGTCACCACTTTCGGCCTGGCTCTGGGGGAGCTCGCGCCGGGTGCGAAGGTGGCTGACCAGAAAGCCGAGGAGTGCGATCGCCGGCTTCAGGAATGCGAAGAAGAGGGGTTGGCTGCCGAGCAGCTCCCGGATCTGCGGCAGGTCCGAAGCGTCGACCCCCCTGAAGGCCACGGAGAAGAACATGAACACTATTGGAACGCCGCCGAGACCAACCAGTACCTGGAAGAGGGCCGGTATCTGCAGGAAGGGGACCGGAAGCATGACGAGGGCTGTCGCGACGCCTGCGAAATAGAATGGCAGGACCAGCTTCATCGGAGGGGAGAGCCCGAGCGCGGTCCGCCCCCGGTTGTAGAGTAGCACGTACCCGGGTATGAAGGCAAAGAGCTCCGCGACGAGGAAGCCCGCCAGGCCGAAGAAGGGCACGACAGAGAGGGCGAGCACGACCATGATGCTATTCCCCATAATCGAGAGGAAGCCTATGAAGCTCGAGTGACCCTTGGAAGCGAGGAACGCGCTGATTGGGTCGGACGCGAGTCCCACATTCAGCTGGGTGGCTGCCAGCAGGGCCAGAAAGAGCCCCGCAGCAGCGTATTCAGCGCCAAAGAGGAGCACGACCATCGCCTTGGCGAACACGATGAAGAAAATCGTCACCGGAAGGACGATTGCCGTCTCGTACCTCGCGGTCGTATCCGAGAGCCGCCTTAGCAGGTCCCCTACGTTCAAGGAGCTTATCCTGGAGTAGGCTGGGAATAGCATGGTGGTGATGGGGTCGCTGACGTAGTTGAGGACGCCAGCGACGTTCTGGGCGACGCTGTACAGCCCATAGGCGTCTATGCTGATGAACCTCGCGATCACCAGGTTCACGACCTGTCCCGTGAAAGTGCTGTAGCTGTTCGAGAACCCAAGCGGTGCCCCGAACTTCAGCAGCTTGCGCGCCGTTTTGACGAAGTTCAGGCCATTCGTTGGGCCGCTCGAACTCGACCTTATCACGTAGACGGAGAAACCAAGGGTTATCGCCAGGTACACGAAGTTCCCGACGACCATCGCCTCGAGCGCCCCCGGAGCCCCTAGCCCCAGCAGTACCGCCACTATCGGTGGAAAGCTCAGCAGGGCCTCGTTGACTATCTGGAGAATCGAGTAACCCCTAGAGGCGTCGAGCGCCAAGAGCGTCGACTTCAGATTCACCTGGGTCACCCACACGAACGGGAGGGGCGCCGCTATCTGGAAGTACTCCAGCGCGCCAGGCTTCTGGATGACGGATGCGATGAGACCAGCGGCGAAGTAGGTCCCTGCGCTCAGGATGACGCCCGTCACCGCCTTGATTATCATCGCGGTCCAGAAC
>JASHPA010000202.1 GCA_030038365.1 Nitrososphaerales archaeon | reverse complement strand
TCTCCCCGAAGAGGCTGACCGTCCTCATCGCTTCACCTATCTTCTTGTCGAGCTTGTCCTTCGTCCTGGTGTCGCTGGCGTTGAGGTCGATGAGGTTCATGCCGGACTCCTTCGCCAGCAGCGTCGCCAGGGTCGTCTTCCCGGTGCCGGGTGGCCCCATCAGGAGCAGTGCCTTTCCGCCAGGCTTCCACTTCTTGAGCCATACCACGGCGGCTGCCCTCGCGTACTCGTTACCGATCATCTCCTCAATCTTCTTAGGCCTGTACTTCTCGACCCACATCTAGAACGCGCCTCCTATGAAGACGATCAGCCCTATGAGCATCCCCAACAGCGCCCTAGTCTTCACCTTGAGCGCGCCCTCCCCCGTCGGCCTCCTCAGTATCGCGTAGGCGAGGTAGACGAATACGATGTCGGGAACTATGACGCCAACCCTGTAGAACAGGCTCACGTGGATTAGCGCAAGGGGCAGTAGGCTGGAGACGACAGAGGCCAAGAAGAAGCCCGCCCCGACGGCGGCCGCGGCCTTCACACCGTAGACCCTTGCGAACGAACGTATCCCCCTCTTCTCGTCGCCGGCGACGTCGGCCATCGCCTTCACAACCTCCCTTCCCACGCCTGACAGGAATGCCGTAGCGGCCATGAAGAGCAGGAGAGAGCTCGTGACGCTTCCGCCCGACACGACTCCGCCATAGATGAATGGTATCGCCAACGAAGAGGCCACGATGACGTTGCCGGAGAGGCCGTACTTTTTCGCCCTGAAGTTGTACAGCCAGGAGAGAAGCGCGTATAGAAGCACGATTCCCACGGCCGCCCAGTTTACCAGCACGAGGGACGCGATGACGCCCACAGCGAGCATCGCCATAGCGAGGGCCAGCGCTCCGGTCGTCGAGATTGCGCCGCTGGGGAGTGGTCGCCCGGGCTGGTTGACTCTGTCCACCTCTATGTCGTAATAGTCGTTGATGACCATCGAGTAGCCGCATATCGCGAAACCGGTCACGAACCCAAGAATCGTGCTCTCTATGCTAAAGGATGGAGGCTTCGAGACGAAGACGCCCACTATGACCGCGAAACCTATCATGGCGCAGTTGACGGGACGCAGGATCGACAGGAATGCCGCCGGGTTCGATGGCCGCTTTACCGGCGGAAGTTCGCCCTGCCCACCCGATAGTAAATGACCTCACCCCTTCTCTCGATGACGGCGACGATCGCCTCCTTCCCCATCCTGATGATCTGCCTCACGGACTCCCCTACCTCCTCGACCTTCCTCTTCTCACCTTCGTCCAGCGCGAAGACGACGAACTTGGCGGCCTTGTCAGGGAAGTCTCCCCTCTCGTACACCCTCAGGTCCGTCCCGAAGCCGAACCCTTCCTTCACCACGTATCCGCGCGACCTAAGGTCCCTGTAGATGATGAACTTCGTCCAGGCATCCCGGGATCGCTTCTGGCTCGCCTCCGAGAAGCTCTGAAAGCTAACCTCCCTCCCCTTTTCGTCCTTCAGCCTGAGCCTCTTGCTGTGGATGAGGTAGAGCGCCTCGTAGTCCTTCAGCGCGAGCTTCTTGCCGTCCCTCTCACCATAACCGCTCTGCTCTAGCTCACCGAACTTGTCGCTGCGCTCGACAAAGACCCTAGAATCCTTCAGCGAAGCGTCGATGACTTCCTCTACCTTCTCCTGACTCTCCAACTGAAAATCTCGCGGCCCGTTGTCCGATATTAAGCGTTTCAAGGAAGCGCTAACCCTTTTAGATGCAGCCGGTGGAAACTCACCGGTTTGCGGGAAGACTTCTTCACCCTCAGGACCGTCATGTGGGACAAGGGCAAGGTCAGGATGATCGACCAGACGGTGCTTCCCCAGCGTCTCGTCTACAAGGACTACGACACCTGGGAGGGCGTGGCCGATGCCATCAGGCGGATGGTCGTGCGCGGGGCGCCTGCCATAGGCGTAGCCGCCGCTATGGGCGTGGCCGTCGCCGCGCAGAGTTCCAAGGCTGACGACAAAGAGGGGCTGCTGAAGGACATCAGCCGTGCGGCGGCGGGCCTCCGCGCGACGAGGCCGACGGCCGTCAACCTCTTCTGGGGCATCGACAGGGTCGTTGCGGCTGCCAGGTCGGCCAGGGGCGGGGTCGACAAGATGGTCCGCACCGTCATCAGCACCGCGGTCGAGATGGCCGAGGAGGATGTGGAGACGAACCGGCGGCTCGGCAAGGTCGGAGAACCTCTCATAGAGGACGGAGACGTGGTAATGACCCAGTGCAACGCGGGCGCTCTCGCCACGGTGGGATATGGGACAGCCCTTGGAGTGATAAGGGCGGCCGCAGAGGCGGGGAAGTGCGTCAAGGTCATCGTGAACGAGACCCGTCCAGCGCTGCAGGGCGCCCGTCTCACGGCCTTCGAGCTCGTCCGCGACGGCTTCCACTGCACTCTCATCTCGGATACTGCCGTGGGCTACATGATGAGTTCCGGAAGGGTCGACAAGGTCATCGTGGGTGCCGACCGCATAACGAAGGACGGCCATGTCTTCAACAAGATAGGCACCTATCAGGTAGCGGTTCTGGCAAACAGGCACGGGGTGCCCTTCTACGCAGCGGCGCCCTACTCGACCTTTGATATGCGGAGGACTCACGACAAGGTCGTGATAGAGGAGCGCGCCGCCGAGGAAGTCTTTCAGGTAAGGGGCAAACGCATCACTCCGAAGGGGATCGCCATCGCGAACCCCGCATTCGACGATACGCCACCGGAACTAATCTCGGCCATCGTGTCCGACAAGGGTCTGATCGGACGTCCCGTCGAAGACAACATCTCCTCGGTAATCCGCTAGCCTTCGCATCCAGCGACGCGGTCATGCGAAGAAAGCGTACACGAACGAGAGAATCACCCAGAAGGACGCAAGCACGCACAGAACTCCATAGACGACCAGCTGCCGCCTCTTCCTCAGCATTATCGAGTAGCCGATGAAGATCGGGAACGACGCGAGCATCAACCGGGGAATCGAGTATACCGGCGTCCCGACGACGAAGAACAGAGGGATCGCGAGGATTGCGGAGTAGATCACGTACAGCCACTTCCTGGGGTCTGCTATCCTCGTCAGCAGATAGATCCCGCCGAAAAGGAATCCCTCGAAGAGAAGGTTGCGCTCGAGCCAGTAAGCGGACGTGAGTTTCAGCCCGAGGATCGTGTAGTGGCCGCTGGCGATCGCCCCTGACTCGTTGTGGGTCAGCAGCCACTGCACCTGAGCTATGGGGTTGCTCAGATGAACTCCCCACAGGCTTCTCTCCAGCGAGAAGAACGTGAAAGGGCTCCCGGTCGTTATCTGGTACGCGGCCAAAATCGAGATGCCCGCCACCAGTACCGGCAGAAGGACCCCGGCGTAGGCCCTGACCCTCCTCTCCTTCTCGAACAGGAGCATGTAGATTACGAAAGGCAGGATGGCCAGGAACAGGTCGTAGAGCACAAGAGCTGCGGCGCTTATGGCGAGCCCGGTGAGCAGATAGCGTCGCTTGAAGAAGCAGAGAAAGGCCAGTCCTAGGAAGAGCAGGGCTAGGGCGTCCGAGTATCCGACGGTTGTGTAGACAAGATAGGTGGGGAAGAGCTCGACCAGGAGCGCAGTCCTAAAGCCCATCACCCTGAGCAGCACCAACGGGAACACAAAGCTCAGCACGTTGGTCACGAGAAACGCCGAGACGAGGAAGGACCCCGTCATGTAGTGCCCTAGGAATATCAGCGCCGGGTAGAAGGGAGAGAAGGCGTAGAGCTTCGAGGGAGAGAAGACGCTGTATGGCGGATAGCCGAAGTGGGCTATCTTGACGTAGTTGGCCGCATCCCATAGGTTCGCCAAGACGGCTACGAGAGAGTTGAACCCGTTCGAGCCAGGGAAAGAAAGAGGCTCTCGTGTGACCGAGGTGGGCGGCAGCAGGTACACTAGGAGCAGGATGGCAGCCTTTCCCGCAGCCAACGCCGAGACCACGATGAGCGGCTTGCGAAGGCTCGAGACTCTCCTCGAGAGATTGCGTGTGCGCTCTACCGAAATCGTGACCGTCGAAGTTCAATTCAACTCCTACAATTCTCGCAACCAATCTAACGCACGGGAACACCCAATTGAATTACGCAGGAAACTACTATGCTACTCGACGGGCGGCCCGTGACATGTACGGCCAGGCTCGTCCAGGCTGCTTCGTAGTTTTATACCGGCCGAGAATCCCGCTGCTTTTGGGCCCGTAAGTTAGTATGGATAGACTGCCGGCCTTCGGACTTTCCGAAGGGAGAGAGCCGGATGTCGCGGGTTCAAATCCTGCCGGGCCCGCCAATCGTCACGTTTTTTCAAGTCATCGAGTTTTCCTCACGTTATTTTTTCCGTCTCTCAGGAATCCTTCGCACGTATAACATTTTATACCTCTCGGTAGTTTCGCGCCTGTAAATGACCCGTGAAACGATTGTAATCAAGGGCGTTGAGAAGCAAGCGTTCAGGAAATTGAAGTCAAGGGCCGCAAAAGAAGGACTTACCATGGGTCAAGCCGCCTCGGAGGCGTTCGTTGGATGGTCCGCTGAGCAATCTCTCGCGGCCCGACGAATCAGGGACCCTGAAAGAATGCGAGTTGCAGCTCAGGCCATGGACGAGATTAGGTCCAAGCAAACAAGCCGAAAGGACTGGTCGAGCGAGAGGGTCATAAGAGAATGGAGAGACCGACGACACTAGTCGTCGATGCATCGGTAGTCGTAAAGTGGTTTGTCCCAGAGACCGACACCTCCGAAGCCGTTGCAATAAGAGATGCCCATGCAAGTCAAGAAATAAGTCTCTTCGCGCCAGACCTACTCGTATACGAGGTTGCGAATGCCTTGCGTCATAGGTCAGACGTCGCCGCCGTGGATGTTGAAGCAGGCATTAAGGCGCTTTTTGAGCTTGATTTGTCGCTCATCGCTCCGACCACCGCGTCTGTTTCCGGAGCGGCTTCACTCGCGAGAATGATGGACATAACTGTCTACGATTCAACCTATCTGGCTCTCGCGCGGGACCTCGACTGTAAACTTGTCACGGCGGACCGGATTCTGCACGACAAGGTTGTCTCCGTGGGAAAGTCCACTGAAACGATCCTGCTAAAAGACTATGCGACACAGTTGGAGGACAGGACTAGGGACGTGGATTTAGAATAAAGGAGCGTATGCGAGCATTCAAGACCCTCTTGCGTAAGAAGGTTCGCGTCGATGTCTCGACTGACACATGTCTGAGTGCCCCTCGCTCGCGTATACCGATGCTGAGTTCACACCTTACCCTTGTAAAGTATACTGCGCGACTCCTGCCAGACCCGCCAACCTTTCACGCTCAGCGCATCGATGTCCCGCTCGGACCTGCCTAAAGTATTAAGCGAATCCCCCACGACTGCGATAGCTCAATTTTCTCCAAGATTTCCTTTGAGGCGGAAGTCGCTGACGAAGAGACCAAGATTCTAGGCACAGCTCAGAGCGGAATATACTTATCTCACGAATGTGCTGGACCAAGACACCGGATGGTCTCTAGCGGGGTTGCATCTCTGGACGGACTGCTTGGAAGCGATGGCTACCCTGACAGATCCACGGTCCTCGTGATCGGGCCGCCTGGGATAGGTAAGGAGGCGCTCGGGTACTGGTTCACTGAATCGGGTCTGACCCAAGGAGACTTTTGCCTCTACGTTAGTCGGCTTTCCGTACGCGAGGTGCTTCAGGACGAAAGAGGGTTTGGCATCGACGGACAGCAGAGGGTGCCCCTGTGGTTCACTTCTGAGGGAGGCCAGCTGAAGTATGACGTCAACGACTTGGCAGGTCTCTCGTACAAGATCAAGGACGTACTGAAGCAGAACGCTGGTCGAAGATCAAGAGTCGTGTTAGACGTGCTCTCCTCGCTGCTTATGCTCAATCCTCCGGAGACGGTCTACAAGTTCCTTACTCAGCTCTTCGGAGAGATCAAACAGTATAACGCGGTGGTCCTGGCGACGCTGGAGGAAGGTATGCACCAGCCCCAGGTCTTAGCCGCGATGCAGCAACTCTTCGACGGCGTGGTCGAGATGAGGCTCTATGAGGAAGGATTGAAGGTTCTTCCCCTGCTTCGGGTGAGGAAGATGCGCGGGATGCCTCCTCAACCGGGGTACTACAACTTCTCCTTTGGCCGGATGGGCATGGAGGTATCGCCACGTGTCTAGTGGTGAAACCCTCATCATAGCATTAGGTTACGTGCCGCTCCTCGCTCTGGTCTATGCGGCATACTGGGCATTCGGCATTCGGAACGCGCTGACGATGCGGCTCTATCGGAACCAGGCACTCGCCCTGGGTCTTTTTTCGCTCGTCCTGATGATTGCAGCCCTACCGTCCCCTCAACCGGGCGAATCGGGCATCTTAGGGAGTGTACCGTTCGAGATTGGCTACTTGCTCGTCACCGCCGCGTTCTGGCTTGGGGTGGTCTTCTTCGTCGACTCGACGATGCTCGCGGTCAGACGTTCCGACCCGCTGCTCAGGGACACGCTCTACTGGAGCAAGGTGAGATATGTACTCTATGTCGTTCAAATCTCCATAGTGCTGTTCATCATTCTGGGCGTGCTATATTCCACGATAACCGGGAACCCCACGCTTGCGGACCAAATCCTGGCTGGAAACAATGGGGCAACGACAAGCATACCCGCCGACATAGCTGATCTCGCATGGACTGTATCTTTTGCCTCCTGTGTCATGTTTGTCCCCGCGGCGATCAGGACAAAGGACCCCACTCTCAGGAGTCACTTCAAGTGGCTTTGCGGTATCGCCATATTGGTTCTGGTCTATTTTGTATCGACAGGAGCGTTGGAATCTACCCCACTCGCCGGTATCATGGAGTCGACCGTGGGTGAATCTCTAGAGACCGGCTTTTTCTTCCTGCTCGTGGGCTATTTCCTATACAGGAGCGCAAAGGCACTTGTCCCGCTGAATCGGATCCCTTCATCGCCGACGCATTGAAACAAATCCATTTCTTCACGGATCGGATGAGTATCAAGTTTGGCGTTAATCTACCCACCAAGGACATGGAATGTCTCTGCTTCGTC
>JASHPA010000201.1 GCA_030038365.1 Nitrososphaerales archaeon | reverse complement strand
CTATCTATATAGATATATCTGATACATAATAATATATAGCAGTACCTGTAGAGGGACTTCCAAAGAAAAGAAATGGCCGCAGACGACCGGAGACCGAGATCGCGCAAGAGTCCTCGTCACGGGGCTCGGGGTCCGAGGCTACACGACGGGCTCGACAAGCTCCAGGGCAAACTGGAGGACCTTCACGAGCACCAGAGACGCAGGATGGGGCCGCAGGCGGTCCCCCGTGGATTCCTCCGTACGTATGTCATCTCGCTCATGTCGAGGCAGCCGGAGACCGGATACTCCCTCATGCGCCACATCGATGAAAGGACTGACGGCACGTGGCGACCCGGCCCCGGGACGATCTATCCTCTGCTGAAGAGCCTGTCCAGGGAAGGAATCATCGTGGCGCTCGATCATGCCGGGAGGCAGGACAGCGTCGCCTACTCGACGACCGAGAAAGGGAAGAAGGAGCTCGCAGAAATGCAAAGGCGGATAATCGAGCGCGGGACGGAAGGTCAGGCGCTGATGAAGCTGGCGGGTGAACTCTTCCCAGCTTCCGACTCGATACAGTTCCTCATCAAACACTATGCGGCAGAACACGATCTGTTCCAGGAGAAGGTGATGGAGCTGCCTGAGACAGAACGAGACATCGCTCTCAAACAGGTCCAAGCGATGCTCGAGAAGCAGCTCGAATGGATAAGGCTCCAGCTTCCCCAGAAGGCCCACTAGTCGCTTCGACGGACATTCCGAGAATCGCTTACCCTTAGCCTCACCGTTCGGTACGTTAGTCCAACCGCCAGTATAGCAAGTCCCACCGTGACTTCGAGCGGAGCCAACGAGAACGCAAGTCCTACACAGCCCACGAGCCCGGCCCAAGAAAGGAGCGTCGGAAACATCCGTTGTTCTTTCTTCAGCTTCAGGGCCGAGATGTTGGTGACGGAGTAGTAGAGGAGAGTGCCGAAGCTCGAGACCGCGACGGCCGCCTCAAAGGGAGCGAAGGCCGCGACCAGCATAGCGACGACCCCTACCAAGACCACACTCCGCCAGGGGTTCTTGCTGGGTCCGAGCGCGGCAAGGCCCTCCGGCAGGTCGGTCCCCCGTCCCATGGCAAAGGTGACCCTCGAAACCCCAAGCAGGTCGGACATCCCCTCGTTGAATGTGGTAAGGAGTGCCCCCGCCGCGACAATCGCGACGCCCGCGCCGCTTCCAACGGCGACCATCGTCTGGGACAGAGGGGAGGAGGACCCCGAGAGAGCATGGGCACCCAGTACGGAAATGGCCGTGAAGGCAACTGCGAGGTAGATCAGGGTGGCTGTCCCGAGCGCGATCGCGGTGGCACGGGGAACGGTCCGGGCAGGACTTCTGACCTCCTCCACCAGGGTCGCTATCCTGCTGTACCCGGTGTAGGCGAAGAAGAGAAGACCGGTCGCCTCGAGCAGTCCTCTTGCACCGCCTGGAGCGAATGGGGAGAGGTTTGGCAAGGATGCATGGGGCAGGCCTATCAGCACGACGACGAGAAGGGAGAGGATCGACAGGATGACCACTACGTCAGTCACCCTCACAGATCGCCTGATGCCCAGGGCATTAATCGTCGTCATGACGAAGACAGCGGCGACAGCCGCGTCCCTCCCCGGGACAGCCCCGACGATCGCATGAAGATATCCTCCGAAGGCAAGGGCGATGACTCCGGGGCCAACCGTGTTGGCCGCGAGGAACATCCAGCCGGCGCCGAAACCCCACCAAGGCCCTAGCATGCGTCGTCCGAACTCATAGGTCCCTCCCGTCCGGGGAAGGACAGCCGCAAGCTGAGCGGACGACAGAGCGTTGCAGAGGGCAACGAAGGCGGCAACCCCTAGTGAGAGCAGAACGGCCGGGCCCGCTATCCCGACCGCAGGGGCTATGACCGCAAATATACCCGCACCCAGGATGGCCGCAAGGCCGGTCGCGACCGCGTCGAACATGCCAAGCTGCGGCCGGAGCGAGGTCTTGTCCTCGGCTGGGTCTGGCACGAAGCCGGCGTCGGGCCCGGAATAGAAAAGGAGAATCCCTGTTTTCCATATAGGGACGGCAGCGATATATCCCACCGTGTGGCGGCGGTCGTGAAGATGGAGACCAGGAAGGAGCTGTCTTACACACGCCGCGACATCATAATAACAGTGATCATAATCCTGGTCGCCACGCTAATCCTCGGTGACCTCAACACCAACACACAGTCCATCTCGACCACTTCTGATGGTCCTCTCTCGATATCGACCAACGTCACGTGCACGGGGTTCGGAGAGCCCACCTACTACAACACGATGGACCCGGAGCTGAACTACACCACCTACCAGTACGGGACGTGCTTCTTCGGGTTCTGGGTCTCCAACGGGCAACCGGTCAACATCGTCTAAGCATACTCGGGAACCTTAATACCCGAGGACGACAGCGACGAACAGGATTGTACAACCCACCATGGTTCAAGGAAGAGGACATGGAGCGGATCCGGGCGGAGATCAAGAGGAACAATTTCGGCACGCTCGTGACTGCGACCCCCGCAGGGTCTCCTCTGGCTAGTCACGTCCCCATGATCCTGGATGAAACAAGAGGAGAGAGGGGCACTCTGTACGGTCACGTTGCGCGCGGTAATCTGCAGTGGAGGGACTCTCGGGTGGGAGGCGAAGGTCTCGCCATCTTCCTCGGGCCGGACGCCTACATCACCCCAAGGTGGTACGAGACCAAGAGGGAGACAGGCAAGGTCGTTCCGACCTGGAACTACGTCTCGATACAAATACGAGGTCCCGTGAGTTTCTTCGACGACACGACCCGCATCAGGGAAGTTGTGACGAGACTCACCGACAAGCACGAGTCGGGCACGGATGACCCATGGGAGGTGAGTGACGCTCCAGGGGACTACATCGAAGCGCAGCTCAAGTCGATCGTGGGGTTCGAGATGGCAATCGTGAGAATCGACGGAAAATGGAAGATGAATCAGAACCGCCCGGAATCAGACAGGCGCGGAGTGATCCAGGGCCTAGCGCAGAGGAACAAGGCGGCCGACAGCGATATTTCGGAGAGGATGGAAGCCCGAGAGACGTCCGCAAAGGCCTAGAGCCGGGTCAGCCAGGACTTCACCCTCTGCAGTTCATCCATGGCTAGTCCGTGGTCCGCCAGTTCCCAGTTCGTTGTGACATCAGCCCCCGCACGCCTGAGGATACCCTCGAGGCGTCTGGCGTTGTCCTCGGGTACCACGGGGTCGCGCGACCCCGAAGAGATGAAGACCTTCTTCCCTCTTAGGTTTGGAAGAGACGCAGGCTCGAACGGGACCATAGCACGCAGCAGGACGGCTCCGTTCATGGTCTCGGGCCGCAGCAGAAGCATCGAAGCAGCGATGTTGGCACCATTCGAGTAGCCAAGGGATACGACGGAACCGAGCGAAAAGCCGTAGCCGCTGGACGCCTCGACGACAAAGTCAGCGAGCTCATTGGAGCGGAGCTTCAGGTCTTCCACATCGAAGACGCCCTCGGCGAACCTCCTGAAGAAGCGCGGCATGTCGTTCTCGAGGACGTTGCCGCGGACAGCGAGGATGGACGCCCCGCTGTCCACGACCTTGGCGACGGATAGAAGGGAGCTCTCGTTTCCTCCTGTCCCATGGAGCAGGAGGAGGGTCCTCTGGGCTCTCCCGGGGATGTATCTGTGGACGAAATCCGTCAACTACGCAACCTCGACGGAGAGCATCTCCGGCGGGTCGGGGACCTTAGGATAAGAGCGAGGCGGCCACCTCAGAGGGTTGGTACGGTCCTCCTCGTTCAGGGCCTTCTGTATCTCGGGCCGCCTCTCCTCGAGCCATGGCGGGAGGACGAGGCTCGAGCCGACGCTTTCGAGAGGTTCGTCGGCCGCGTATCCGGGGTTCTTCGTGGCGACCTCCAGCAGGTTGCCATCAGGGTCCCTGAAGTAGAGCGAGTGGAACCAGAACCTGTCGACGATCCCCGAGTTCCTCAGGCCAATCCGGTCGAGGTTCCTGAGGACCTTGAGCTGCTCTTCATCGCCCTCGACCGCCATGGCTATGTGATGGATGTTACCCGTCCCGACGTATCCGCTGTGGGTCTTCGGGGACGAGAGGTAACGCAGAAAGTCCGGATGCGCATAATTGCCGATTCCTGTCGTGGAGGATTCTTTGTCATCCGGGTTGACCCGCGTAAAGGAGGTCCTGAGCCCGAGCGCCTTGTCCACGAAGCGCCGCGTCGCCGCCGGATCGCGCGTGATAGGGCTCGCGTGATCGAACCTCGACAGTTTCATTCCATTCGAGACCTGTTTGACCTCGGGGAGGTTGGTCCCCGAGAGATAGTCGGTCGAAAGCTTCTCCGTGTCGCGGGCGGCGATTTCGATGATCACGCCATCGGGATCCCTGAGGTAGAGGGAGACCCTGCCGTCGCGCGGATAGAAGCCACTGGAGGGCACGCCGTTGCCGGAGAGCCATGCCTTCCACTGTATGAGGACGTCGACGGAGGGGACCTCGTACGAGAGGTGGTGCGGCGAGCCTAGTCCGATCAGCCCCCGCGGGAGGTCCGGCCATTCGAAGAACGTGATTGCGTTACCCTTCGAAGGGTCGTCGGCGTAGAAGAGGTGACGGTGAAATACATCATCTTGGTTGACGCTGAGCTTGACCCTCCTCAGACCCAGTATCTCTGTGTAGAACTTCCTGTTGAGCTGCTCGCTAGACGTCACGAGGGTTATGTGATGCAACCCAAGGATGGGTCCGTCATCAGTTGGCATTCAAAGTCACCACGATGAGAGTCATAGAAAGGCTTCCGGGTGGAGGGATATATGTCCGGTAGTCTTACACTACTTAGTAGGTCAGGCTTACTTTCCTTGGTAGCTCCTAGTTCATCCGGTCGCATTCCCCAGACTAGAGATAAATCAGCGGGGCGACAAGAACGGCATCATGAGAGATGGATCACGCGCCGTGTGGGCAGGGCTGCCGCCTGTCTCACAGGGGGAACCTTTCCTTCCTGGCCCTGTACTGGCAAGCGTCTACGGATTTAGGGGCGACGTCGGTACTTCCCCCTACACCTATGGCAGGTACCACAACCCGACGTGGACGAACTTCGAGAGAGCTTTGGGCGACCTGGAGGGAGGTCATACGGTGGTCTTCTCCTCAGGTCTGGCCGCGGTGACCGCTGTCCTCGGTGTGGTGCTTCAGCCTGACGGAAAGAGGAACGTCGTGGTCATGCCATCTGATGGCTACTATGGGGCGAGAGCTCTAGCGGAGGGTTTCTTCGGAAGCAGGGGCATCGAAGTGCGCAAGGCACCGACGGCCGGAGATGCACAGGGAAAGCTTCTCGACGGAGCGACGCTCCTGTGGATCGAGACGCCCACGAACCCCGGGCTCGACGTCTGCGACATACGCGCGCTCGCCGAAGAGGCGCACGCGAAAGGGGCCCTGGTGATCGTGGACAACAGCTCGTCGACGGCTCTGGGCCAGCGACCTCTCGAGTTAGGGGCCGACCTTGTCGTCTCAAGCGACTCGAAGAGCCTTACCGGGCACAGCGACCTTATCCTGGGGCATGTTACGACGAAGGAAGAAGGCTGGGCTAAGAAGATGCAGGAGTTCAGGTCGCAGCAGGGAGCGGTTCCTGGACCCCTGGAGGTGTGGCTCGCCCACAGGTCTATAGCGACGCTCGACCTGAGGCTCGAGAGACAGTGCGCAACAGCGCTGGAAGTGGCCAAGGCGCTGAAGGGGAGGCGGGAGGTGAAGTATGTAAGGTACCCTGGGCTAGCGGAGGACCCTTCTCACCAGGTGGCAGCAAAGCAGATGATCAGGTACGGGCAGATAGTCAGCTTCGTCCTGGCGGATGCCACCGCGGCGGATAGGTTCCTGAACTCTTGCAAGCTCGTCGTGACCGCGACGAGTTTCGGCGGCGTGCACACCACGGCCGAGCGCAGGAGCAGATGGGGCGGGGACGCGGTCGCTCCCGGGTTCATCCGATTCAGCACCGGGTGCGAGGACACGGCCGACATCGTGGACGACGTCTTGCAAGCGCTAGACGCCGTCTCGCGGTGAGAAGCTTCCTTGGCGGCGTCCGGGACGCATATGAGTCGCCACAATGACGGTCCGAGACACGGTGCCGGTCTCGTCAAGTACCACGAAGACGGGAGGCACGGGGTGACCTGCCCCGAGACGTCGCGGGAGCCGAATGAGTCATTCAGCACCATGGCCGACTATGCGCGAGTCACCGAGCTTCTCCAACCTTTATCTACGTGAGACATTCCGTGCGCCAGAAGCGCTCTTGTCACACCGCACCGCGGGCCCGGGGACGGCACAATGAAAGGGGCCGTAGCTTTGGAGCAGCACGCGCGTTCGGGTCTTCTGGCGAACTTCATACTGGGGAGTCAGGATGGGCTCGTCAATGTACTAGGCATTCTGCTCGGTTTGTGCGCGGCAACCACCGACGTCAGACTGATCTTCGTCGCTTCACTCGCGGCCCTGGGCGCCGAATCTATCTCGATGGGCGCGGTCGCCTACACTTCGACACTGGCTAGGAGGAAACAGTACCTCAAGGAGGTCGAGCGCGAGCGGAGGGAGATCAAGGAGATACCTGAGGATGAGAGGGAAGAAGTACGCAAGGTCTTCGAACGCTGGGGCTACGCGGGCGGCGAACTCGAGAAGGCTACGGACATCATCGTCAGCAACCCAAAGGCGTGGCTGGAGTTCATGATGTCGCACGAGCTGTATCTCCAGCCCGTCGAGGAGTCCGAGCCGCGCAACAGCTTCTTGATAGTGCTGGGGTCTACGGTCTTCGGCTCGATAATCCCCCTCATCCCGTTTCTGATCACGACAGCGAGTATCTTCAACGACGCTGTCGCATCTGTCGTGGTGAGTGGAGTGGTGCTGTTCTTCGTAGGGTTCTACGAGGCGAGGACCACAGTGGGTTCACTCTGGAGGAGCGCACTGCAGATGGCGCTCATAGGGCTCGCGGCTGGTCTCGCCGGGTTTCTGATCGGGCACTTTATCGGCGCCCCGCCAGGATAGCGCTCCCCAGGGGCCTTCGTGCCATCAGGTCGACCTGAATTCAGAGCTTGAGGTCGCGTATCGTCTCGAGGAGGGCTTTGCACCCCTGCAGACCCTTGGGAGTAACCTCGACCTGCCGACGCCAGCCGCTCCCGCTGAAGGACCTCACCTTCCCGACCTTCACGTAACCTGCGGCCTCAAGCTTTTCCAGGTGATTCTCAAGACTTCCTTTCCCGAGTCCTGTCAGCGCCCGCAGTTCCACCGAGCTCAACCTGCCGTTCATCGACAGGAGTATGAGGATGAGTATGCGGGTCGAGGACTTGAGCGTAGAATCATTCAGTTGGTCGTTAAGGGACTTGATCCGCTCCGTCGTCACAGTCGGAAATCTTCCCTGTGCCGGTTCGCTCACGGTGAGATACCTCCGTAAGCTACACCGGGCAGGCGCTGCCTGCGGGCGTTCCACGATGCGGCGGCCCAGATTAGGAGCACCATCCCATATGCGAGAGCGTACGGTGCAGTGCTATCGACGGCGAAGATGAGGCGCAGCGTCGCAGTGCCTGCAGTCACAATCGCGAGGGAAGAGAGCGCCACCATCCCCTCAATCGGCAGCTTGCGCGGGAATGAGAGCTTCAGGGCATAGAAGGCATAGAGCAGCATCACGGCATACACAAGGAGCACCACGTTTACGATATCAGAGATGAAGAACGCGAGCACCAGGATCACGACAGCGTAGACCGCCGCCCAGAGGCTCGCGAAAGCGCGATAGCTCAGGAGCCTGGTCCATCCGGCCGTGCCGATCGCGCGCCGGACCTCCGCGGTGTCGCGCACGCGCCTGAACGCGGTCACGGTCGCGACCACGGCAATGCCGCTCACGGCCATGTTCACGATTACGTGGGGAACGATCGTGAACGCAGATGGGAACGACGCTGCCACGATTGGAGTCACGAAGATGGACACCAGCATCGAGCCTGACCACGCGGCATAGAAGACACCCCAGGCCCTTCTTAGTAGGAGCTCCTGGAGCCTCAGGGCAGCCTCGGCAACCGCCCTCACCTCTCTCGCAGTTACCACAGTCTCCTCTGCCAACCCTCTCAGCCCCGACGACCCCGGAGCTAAACATTCTTGCGGTACAAGATTTGTACCAGTGCGAGGATACATTAAGACGGCAAGGTCATGTTCAGAAGATGGCAGCTGACAGATTCTAAGATAGAGGGATACCCTTGATCGAGACCCATAATCTGACCAGGAAGTTCGAGAGCCTTACGGCAGTTGATTCAGTCACTCTGACAGTTAACGATGGGGAGGTCTTCGGGTTCCTAGGCCCGAACGGCGCAGGGAAGACCACCACCATAAGGATGCTCTGCTGCCTCATCTCGAAGACCAGTGGCGAGGCAAGGGTTGGGGGTTACGACATCGGGAACGATGCAGACTCGATGAAGATAAGGAAGCTAATCGGGCTTGTTCCGGATAACGTCGGGCTCTACGAGGATCTCAGCGCCTATGATAACCTGGACTTTTACGGCAAGCTCTATGACTGTCCCGAGCCGCAGAGGAAGGAGAACATCAAGAAATTCCTGACGATGCTGGACCTATGGGACAAGAAGGACGCTCCGGCTGGTACCTTCTCAAAGGGCATGAAGCAGAAGCTGGCAATAGCCAGGGGCCTGATACACGACCCACAGGTACTCTTCATGGACGAGCCGACCGCCAACCTCGACCCCGAGTCCTCGCGGACGGTGAGGGAGTTCATCCTGGGCCTGAAGAAGGACAAGAGGACAATCTTTCTGAACACGCACAACCTCGACGAAGCCCAGAGGATCTGTGACAGGATAGGAATCCTGAATACAAGGCTCATGGCGCTCGGGACGCCAGACCAGCTCGAGGGCTCGGTGGGCCGCAAACAAATCGTCATCCAGCTCGAACAGCTGAACGACGCGATACTCGGAGCAGTGAAGAAGGCCACAGCGGGGAGCGTCTCGGTCGATGGCAACAGGCTGACCATAGACACAGATGATCCCGACAAGGAGAACCCCGCGATAGTCAGCGCCGCGGTGCTCGCGGGAGGGCGCGTCCAGTCGGTCTCGGCGGTTGGCTCATCACTCGAGGACGCCTACCTCAAACTCGTGAGGGAGGAGAACTAGATGAGGCTCTCCAAGTCGTGGATCATCACAGCGAAGGACTTCAAGACCTATCGCAAGAAGAAGAATATCCTTTATGCACTGATAGCGGTACCGACGCTAATCACGGTCCTGTTCCCGGCCATCATAAACTTCGCCGGTCACAAGAACGGCGGCAATGGGCTGGCGCCTTCCGAGTTAGTCATCCTGCTACCGGCATTCACGTTCTTTTACGTGATACTCAGCGCCTACCTTCCCACGCCGATCTCATCTTATACGATAGTTGGAGAGAAGGTCGAGAAGAGCCTCGAGCCGCTTCTCGCGACGCCGACCACGGACGGGGAAATCCTGCTCGGGAAGGGGATGGCTGCATTCATCCCTCCAGTGCTGGTAGCACTGGTAGCTTCTACCGCCTTCATGGGCCTGATGGACGTGGTGACCTACAGCAAGCTGGGATACGACTATTTCCCGAACGAGGCAACTGCCCTCACGCTCTACGTCATCGCTCCGCTTGCGGCTCTGATGAGCGTCCAGATGAACGTCACAATATCGTCAAGGATAAGCGACGTGCGCACCGGCCAGCAGGTGGGAGTCCTGACTATACTCCCGTTCGCAGGACTGTATGTCGGGGGCGAGCTTGACATCGTCAACCTCGGGTCGACCGATACACTTCTTGCAATCGTGGGTGCTCTCGTCGTGCTCGACCTCATACTTTTCGTAGTCGCCAGAGCAACCTTCCGCAGAGAAGAGATACTGACGAAGTGGAGATAGGGACATTCAGACCTTTCGTGTGAAGAGACCGAGGACCCTCTCCACGGTCGCTTTCTGGATACGGGGGATGCCGGGAGTCTTGATGACGATCCCAGCCGCCCTCGAAGGGTCCACTCCGTCGTCCACGATTACATACGCCATCGCCTCGTCGACAATCACCATTGCACCGGCGCCGTGCATCTGACTGAAGCCATCGATGAGGTTCTCGTCGTAGACGTCGATATGCCTGGACATCAGCGTGGATAGCGCCTTCACAACCCTGTACTCGATTGGAGATGAGGCTCCCTCGAGCGTCAGTTCCGCCAGGTCGAGAGTGGGCCGGATCATGCAGACCGGCCGGACGTTCACGCCCCTCGCCGCGACTGACCTCAGCGCTGTCTTGGCCGAGAGCATGTATTTCGGAGGATAGCCGGAGATCGAGAAGATGTCTTTGGCGTCGTAGATCAGCTCCCCAAGCCTCCTCCTGACACCTTCTTCGCCTTTCACGGTCCACAC
>JASHPA010000200.1 GCA_030038365.1 Nitrososphaerales archaeon | reverse complement strand
GACGCCCCGGCGCATGAGCGGCTCTCCGCCGCTTAGCCTGATGTTCGTGACGCCGAGCCGGGCGAGCACCGTGGCCACCCGGGTAATCTCCTCGAATGTCAGCAGGTCCGCGTCCTCCATCCACTCGGGATCCTGCGGCATACAGAAGTTGCACCTGAAGTTGCAGCGGTCGGTGACCGAGATTCTCAGCTTTCGCGCGTGGCGACCGAACGAGTCGCTCAGAATCTGGTCCGCGCTCCCCGGCGGGATGCTCAATCCGGGGAAAACCCCCGCCGCGCGCAATTAAACTTATCCGGAAAGAGTGTCGAAACTATATCCAATGCGATATCTGTATATACCTCGGTTGCACGAGCTCGTCCGAAAAAGTTGGCCCAACACGAAGAGGCAAAGGCGCTGACGCATCCGCAGGGAGCTCCCAGGGGACTGCTGCTTCACTACATGCTCCGCAAGATAGCCCAGAACCCGTGCCACGGCTACGAGATCCTGCAGGACATCGAGAGCAAGACCGACGGCGCATGGAGGCCGGGTGCAGGCTCGATCTACCCGATGCTCAAGAAGCTGGTGGCCAAGGGCTACATCAAGGCGAACGAAGGCGCCAGAGGGGCCGACAGGAAGGTCTACACGATAACTCCGGAGGGGCTGGACGCCATCAAGGAGGACGAGAAGATGTTCATGAACTCCGGCAGGAACATGATGGCGATGAGGAGGCTCTTCCTGGAGCTGATACGGCCGGAGCACCTCACGCGTTTCATGAGCGAGGGGACGAAGGGGCAGTTCGAGCTGGCCCAAGAGATAGTCTCGACCAAGATGGACCTCATCCCCCCGAAGGACAGGGAGTACATACTGCGGGAGTACATCCTGAACCTGGAGCGGCAGCTCGAGTGGGCTAACCGCGTCCTGAAGGAGATGAAGCCTCAGGTAGAGGCGAGGAGCAGGAAGTGACCATTACGATGATGAGCGAACAGAAGACGGTCTCCGACAAGGCGATAGTGAAGGTAGACGGTCTCATGAAGACGTACGATGGCAAGGTCAAGGCGGTCGATGGCGTGAGCTTCCAGATTAACGAGGGCGAGATCTTCGGCTTCCTGGGTCCTAACGGCGCCGGGAAGAGCACGACGATCAACATGCTCACGACGCTGCTTCCCCCGAGCGGGGGACATGCGATAGTATGCGGCTACGACGTCCACAAGCACGCGAATGACGTCCGGAGGAATGTCGGAATCGTGCCCCAGGAATACACGGCGGACGAGGACATGACCGGGATGCAGAACATCATACTCTGCGCCGACCTCTACGGCATACCCAGGAGCGACTCGAAGCCACACGCGATGGAGCTCCTGAAGCTCGTGGAGCTGCAGGACGCGGCGAACAGGAAGGTCAAGACGTATTCAGGAGGGATGCGCAGGAGGCTCGAGCTCGCCTGCGGGCTTATCAACTATCCCAAGCTCCTCTTCCTCGACGAGCCGACGCTCGGTCTCGATGTCCAGACCCGCGCGGCAGTCTGGAAGTACATCAGGATGCTGAAGGAGGAGTACCACATGACACTATTTCTCACGACCCACTACCTTGAGGAGGCAGACTCTCTGTGCGACAGGATAGCGATAATCGACCACGGCCACATAATCAGGATCGGTACCCCCAACGAGCTCAAGGAGAGCATCGGCGGCGACGTCCTGGTCGTGGGCGTTAAGGAGAGCGAGCCCGACATATCCGCCGAGATCGCGAAGATCCCGCTGGTGAACGAGGTCAAGAAGACGGGGAACGACTACAGGATCAAGGCCGAAGCAGGAGAGGAGATCTCGCCACAGGTAATCGACCTCATCCGCTCTAGGTCGATGCACATCACGAAGGTCTCACTGACCAAGCCCAGCCTTGACGAAGCGTACCTAGAGCTGACGGGCCGCACGCTGAGGGAGGAGGAAACGAACCGGTGGGCCATGATGAGCCAGCGGGTCACGATGGCGAGGGCCCGCTCTTAGGAGGCGTCGGTGATGGATAGCACAAAGACACCGGAAGAGAACCTGACCAGGACGACCACGGTTCAGGAGACCGCACCGTCCTACGAGGGTTCCGGCGCGAGGACGAGACCGCTGCCGAAGATGAACCACAGTCCCATCCATGGGCTGTGGGCGCTGACGATAAGGGACCTCAGGAAGTGGTACACGAACCCGTACCAGCTCCTGATCTCGCTGATACAGCCGGTCGTTTGGCTGGGCATATTCGGGAAGGCCCTGAACTTTGGAGCCTTCCTGACCGCTTCGGGGGCGTCGCAGGCCGAGCAGGACGCCGTGCTCAAGTCAATCCTCGGCACGACCTCGTACTTCTCGTTCCTCTCGGTGGGGATGCTGGCATCGATAATCCTCTTCACGGCGGCGTTCAGCGGGATGTCGGTCGTCTTCGACCGCAGGTTCGGCTTCCTGAACAAGGCGCTGAGCACTCCGGTCAGCCGCGGCGTCGTCGTGGTCGCCAAGGTCCTGCAGAGCGGGATAAGGGCGCTCATCCAGTCGGCCATAGTCCTCATCATAGCGGTAGTTCTCGGGATGGACACGTCGGCCTTCGGGGTGGCCGCGATCCTGGGTGCGTTCACGATGCTCTTCCTGATGGGCTTCGCCCTCTCGTCTCTCTTCGTCACGCTCGCCCTCAAGTCGAGCGACTGGCAGACCCAGATGGCGATCATCAACCTCCTGAACCTGCCGCTGATGTTCGCCTCGAACGCGCTCTTCCCAGTGAAGATAATGCCTACGTGGCTGCAGTGGGTGGTCAGGTTCAACCCTGTCAGCTATGCCATCGACGGCGCCAGGCAGCTTCTGCTGGGCTCTCCGGGCACGAACAGCCTGCTCGTGGACTTTGGGGTAGTCACAATCTTCGCCGTGGTACTCACGGGCGCGGGTGTCGTTGCATCGTGGAAGCTACTCACGAAGTAGAAGCGCGACCGAACACAGGCTGACGCCACGGCACCATCCAAGGCATAAATAGAATTCGGGGGCCGGACTGCGCCGTTCATGAAGTCCGAGGACGAGCTGGGAGACTGGCGCCGCACCCACTACTCTACCCAGATCACCCCGGAGCTGAATTCCAGGGAGGTCACGCTCTTCGGCTGGGTGAGCAGCGTGAGGACCCAAGGAGGTATCACGTTCCTCATAGTGAACGACAAGGAAGGTTCGTTCCAGGTCACTGTGGTCAAAGGAAAGACGAGCGGCGAAGTGGTAGAGAAGGTGGCCGCGGTCGGAGAGCACGCGAGCATAGGCGTGAAGGGCACCGTGAAGACGATATCGAAGGCGCCGAACGGCGCGGAGGTCGTCCCCAGCGAGATCAAGGTCCTTAACCTCGCCAAGAAACCAGCCTTCAGCGTCTTCGGCGGGGCCCTTCCCTCCATCGACAAGAGGCTCGACATCAGGGCCGTCGACCTCAGGAGGGACAAAGCCCAGGCACTCTTCAAGATACAGCGGGTGCTGCTGCGCTCTCTCAGGGCCTTCTTCGACGAAAAAGGTTACTCGGAGGTCAGGAGCCCGAAGCTCATCTCGACGGCCACCGAGGGAGGTGCCTCGCTCTTCTCGGTGCTTTACTACAACAGACCGGCCTTCCTCACGCAGAGCCCACAGCTCTACAAGGAGGAGCTGACGCTGCCGTTCGAGAAGGTCTATGAGATAGGGCCGGCTTTTCGCGCCGAGGAGTCGCGCACGCAGAGGCACCTGAGCGAGATAACGTCGATAGACATCGAGGAGGCGTATGTGGACTACAACGACGTCATGGACACGCTCGAGGGGCTGATCAGGAGGGCAGCCTCGGAGGTGGCGGACTCGTGCGCCAGGGACTTTGAGAAACTGAAGAAGGAACCCGTCCAGGTCCCGAAGGCGTTCGAGAGGCTGACCTACGAGTCGGTCATCGAGGAGGTGAAGAGGAAGAGGGAGGGGATCTCGTGGGGCGACGACATCACCGGGCCGGACGTCGAAGAGCTTGGCAAGGCGCACGGCAGCTTCTACTTCGTCGTCGACTGGCCGACTGCGGCCAAGCCGTTCTACATCAAGCCAAGCCCCGGGAAGCCGAAGGTGAGCGAGTCGTTCGATCTCATGCACGGAGCGCTCGAGCTCGCCTCAGGAGGCACCAGGGTAGAGTCCAAGGCAGTGCTCGTCAGGAGGCTCAAGGAGCAGAAACTCAAACCACAAGCCTTCGAGTACCACCTGAGCGCTTTCGACTACGGCATGCCTCCCCACGCGGGCTTCGGACTGGGACTGGAGAGGCTGATGATGGTCCTCACCGGTGAGGAAAACATAAGAGAGGTCACGCTCTTCCCGCGTGACAAGCTCCGACTTACCCCATGACCCAGACGAAGACCAGCATCACCCCCGACGAGATAAAGCGGCTGGGTGACCTCGCGAAGATCTCCATTACCCCGGCGGAGGAGGAAAGGCTGAGGACAGAGCTCTCGTCAATACTGGACTACTTCAAGGCCGTCGACAAAGCGGGCGGTGACGCGACGGTCTCCGTACCTACGCAGCAGGCCGGCAGCCTGAGACCCGACGAGGTCAGTCCCTCTGACCCCGACGGCGTGATGAACGGAGTCCCCCAGAAGAAGGGGAGATTCGTCAAGGCTCCAAGAGTCTTCTGAGGTGCTTGCGACTGGGGACCCTGGCGCCTTCGATCGCAGAGATGGTGAGACGGATTGCCTCCCAGGAGGTGAACTGCGAGGAGCACGTGGCGTCCAAGATGGAGAGAATGCCGCGCATGGACAGGGATGTGCACGCGTTCCTGTTTGTCGCCAAGGAAGAAGCTCTGGCAAAGGCACGGGAGATAGACGAGAAGGCACGGAAGGGGGTGAAGCTCGGCAGGCTAGCTGGGGTCAGCATCGCCGTCAAGGACAGCATCAACGTGAAGAGTATGCCTTCGACCTGCGGTTCGAAGATACTGGAAGGGTTCGTCCCGCCATATGACGCGACTGTCGTGGAACGGGTCAGGGCCGAGGACTGCATTGTCTTCGGGAAGACAAACATGGACGAGTTCGGCATGGGGAACACGACCCAGGCTAGCGCGTATGGCCCCACGAGGAACCCGTGGGACCTCGAGCGGGTCCCCGGAGGGTCGTCAGGGGGGAGCGCGGCCGCCGTCGCGGGGTCGATGACGACGCTGGCGCTTGGGGAGGACACCGGGGGCTCCATCAGATGCCCGGCGAGCTTCTGCTCCGTCTTCGGTCTGAAGCCCACGTACGGCGCGGTCAGCAGGTATGGGGTGATACCGTACGCGAACAGCTTCGATCAGGTGGGTCCCATCGCGCGCAGAGCGGAGGACCTCGAGCTACTCTTCGACGTGATCGCAGGCCATGACCCTCGCGACATGACCTCCGCCAAGGAGGAGCGGAGGAAACCAAAGCCCCTGAAAGGGCTGAAGGTCGCAAAGGTCTCGGAATTCTTCGGCAGCGGGATAGACGCGGGCGTGCAACGTCTGGTCTTGGACGCGGCCGGAAAGCTCGCCGAGATGGGCGCAAAAGTCGAGGAGACCGGGATAGAGGCGCTCTCGTCGGCTCTGGCAGCATACTACATCGTCGCCATGGCTGAGGCTAGCTCGAACCTGTCCAGGTACGATGGCGTGAGGTACGGTGCGTCGCTAGAGAAGGGTTCGGCAGACTGGAACGCGGCGTTCGCCAAGACGAGGACGGCGTGCTTCGGGGAGGAGGTGAAGAGACGCATCCTCCTGGGGACGTTCGTCCTTTCGGCAGGTTACTATGAGGCATACTACCTGAAGGCTCAGAGTGCGAGGACCTTGCTGCGCCGGGGGTTCGAGCGTGCCTTCAAGAAATACGACGTGCTGCTCGGGCCGACGATGCCAGTCCTGCCTCCGAAGGTCGGCGAGAAGGTGAGTCCGCTCGAAGACTACCTGATAGACGTAAACACGGTGCCAGCGAACTTGACGGGAGTACCGTCGGTGAGCATACCTGTGGGTTTCGCGTCGGGGCTCCCCGCGGGGATGCAGCTGATGGCACCCCACTTCGACGAAGGGACGCTCTTCGCGGCAGCGCGCGCCTACGAGGAGGCGACCGCATGAACGTCGAGGAACCATCCGGGGACGTGAAGATAGGACTGGAGATACACTGCCAGTTGACCGCGCTCAAGACGAAGCTTTTCTGCTCGTGCTCGTCTGACTACCGCGACAGGGAGCCCAACGAGCTGGTATGCCCTACGTGCTTCGGGATTCCGGGGACGCTTCCTGTCCTCAACGAGAAAGCCGTCGAGTATGCGGTCAGAATCGGTCTGGCCCTGAACTGCAAGATAGCCTCGACGACAACGTTCTACAGGAAGAACTACTTCTACCCGGACCTACCCAAGGACTTTCAGATCAGCCAGTACGACAAGGCAGGCGGGGTAGCGATCGCATCCGCGGGATACGTGCAACTGGAGAGGAAGAAGGTCAGGATAAGGAGGATCCAGCTTGAGGAGGACCCCGGGAAGCTGACATACGAGGGGACGATTGACAGGTCATCGTACAGCCTAGTCGACTACAACCGCGCGGGCATAGCTCTCGTCGAGATAGTGACAGAGCCCGACTTTGGCTCTGCCAAGGAGGCGAAGGTCTTCCTGGAGAGGTTAAGGGCTACGGTGGAGGCGCTCGGGGTCTCGGACGGTGAACTCGAGGGGGCGATGAGGTGCGACGCGAACGTCTCCGTCGGAGGCGGAGGCAGGGTCGAGGTGAAGAACATCTCCTCGTTCAAGGAGGTGGAGAAGGCCCTCAGCTACGAGGTCCTCAGACAGAGCACCTTCGCCGGAGGCGCGGGTGGGTCCGAGACAAGGCACTGGGACGAGAGGAGGAGCATCACGATATCCCTCCGCCTGAAGGAGGGCGAACAGGACTATCGGTACTTCCCCGAGCCAGACCTGCCTCCGGTGGTCCTCAGCAGGGAGTTCGTCGACAGGGTCAGGGCGGCGACTTCCGAGGTCCCTGAGGCCCGGGCCGAGAGGTACGTCGAGCGGTACGGTCTCTCGGCACAGCTGGCCATGGAAATCTCCAGGGACCCTGAGCTTTCCCGGTTCTTCGAAGACACGGCTGCGGTCGGCGCTCCCGGGCCCGACGCCGCGAGCTGGATTATGGGGTTGCGGGGCCAGATCCGGAAGATGCTTTCGGGCGAAGGCAGAGCCATATCACCCCAGGCTCTGGCCGAGCTTCTCCGCATGGTGAAGGAGGGGACCGTGACGAGGGCACAGGCCAAAGAGATATTCGCGCGCATGCTCGCAGAGGGAGGCAGCGTGTCGGAGCTCGCTGCGAAGGCGGGAGCGGGCGCGCTCTCCGACGAGGAGGCGATAGAAAGCCTAGTCGACGAGGTCATGGCGGCGACAGGGGTCGCGGACGCCAAGACCAACCCGAAGGCGTTCAACTATCTCGTGGGACAGGTGCTCAAGATGGAGAGGAACGCAGACCCGAAGGTCGTCGCGCGCGTCATCAGGAAAAAGCTCGCATAGCACGGACACTTTATTACACGTCAGACCGCGGGAAGGTCGATGTCGCGGCCCCACCTCGGCGACCCCAGGGAGTTCCGCAAGGGGTACGACCACATCAGGAAGAGCGACGCGAGGCTCGCCAAGCTCCTTGAGAAGCACGGTGTGATCGAGTTCAGACCCGAGGGTCAGATGTTCGAGGCACTCGTCGAGTCCATCCTGTCTCAGCAGCTCGCCGCACCCGCGGCGAACTCCATAATCGCCAAGGTGAGGGCGATCTATCCGGGCGGGAAGCTTGACGCGCTCGCCATGTCAAGGACTCCTTCGCGCAGGCTCCGCGCCGCCGGGGTCTCGCCCCAGAAGATATCCTACCTGAAGGACCTCTCTGGCAAGGTTGCGAAAGGCAAGATAGACCTCGAGGCGCTCCGTGAGATGGAGGATGAGGAGATCCTCACGACTCTGGATGCAGTCAGGGGCGTCGGGCCATGGACCGTGCACATGATCCTCCTGTTCACCCTCGGCAGGCCCGACGTGCTGCCAGTCGACGACCTGGCAATACGCAGGGGAATACAGCGCCTCTATTCGATGAAGGAGATGCCCAAGAAAGACGACATCGAGAAACTGGCCGAACGCTGGAGTCCCTACTCCAGCGTGGCGTCGCTCTATATCTGGCGTCATAACCGCGACGCGTGACCGTCATGGCGAACTACAAGGGGTACCCTGACCCATCACAGGTCGTCTCGGTGGAAGAGGCATCGAAGCTGGTCGGAAGGAAGGATACGGTCTTCGTAGACACCAGGAACTACTGGAAGTACGCCAAGGGGCACATCCCGGGCGCCGTGGACCTCGAGCTCTTCGCGTTCCACTGGGTCGACACGTCGGAGGAAGGGCTGCAGGCCTTCGCCAAGGAGATGGCGATGCTGCTGGGGTCGGTGGGCATTGGCAACGACACAGAGGTGGTGTTCTACCAGAACAATAGCGGCTATGACGCGGCGCGCGGTGTGTGGCTGCTCGAGTTCCTCGGAAACAAGCACGGAAGACTGCTGGACGGAGGTCTCAATCTGTGGAGGAGACGCGGGAAGGAGCTCTCCACGCGCGACCCGGGGATCGTGAGGGCGAAGTTCGTCCCAAAGGTGGACCGGTCGGTGGTCGCCACATTTACGGGGCTGAAGCAGGACCTCGCAAGGAAGGACGCGACGGTGCTCGACGTCCGGAATCCGGGCGAATACGCCGGTGTATACCGTCGCGGGCTCAACGCCGGGCACCTGCCCGGGAGTGTCAACATCGAATGGAAGTCCGCCATGAGGAGGGACGGGACGCTCAAAGATGCCCGACAGCTAGGGAAGATCTACTCAGAGGTTCGACGGGACGGGAAGGTCGTGACCTACTGCCAGAGTGGGTACAGGGCGGCGCACACGAGGTTCGTCCTGCGGCTGCTCGGATACAGGGACGTCGAGAACTACCTCGGGTCCTGGTATGAATGGGGAAACATACCTGGCGCGCCGACGGAGAAAGGCTAAATCGAATCAAGGTGGAGGGAATTTCTCATGCCGGTCGAGCAGGCAGACATCTCACGAAAGCCGCTATCCTTCCGGGAGGCGACCGCGCGCGGCTCGATCAAGCTGAAGCCGGAGACGATAAAGCTGGTGAAGGGGAACAAGCTGGCCAAGGGAGACGTGCTCTCCGTGGCCAGGACGATGGCGATCCTCGCCGTCAAGCGGACGCCGGACCTGGTCGCCTTGTGTCATCCCCTCCGGGTCGAGGGGACCAGGGTGGTCACGAAAGTCGGAAGAGACAGCATCCAGGTCATCGTGACCGTCTCGGCCCATGAGAAGACAGGCGTGGAGATGGAGGCACTGACGGCGGTCTCCGTGGCGCTCCTCAACATCTGGGACATGACCAAGGCCCACGAAAAGGACGATGGAGGGCAGTATCCCGCGACTCGAATCGAAGAGATAACGGTCGTGAAGAAGGTGAAACGCGTTGAAGGCCCATGAGTCGCACCGACAGTCGGCGCCCCGGACCCTCGGCTTCTACGTCATCACGGTGAGCTCGAGCAGGTTCGCCAGGAGGAGCGAGGGCAAGGAGTACGTGGACGAGTCAGGGGAGACGGCGGAGGAGATAATCGAGAAGAGCGGCCATACGGTGACAGGCAGGGAACTGGTCGACGACGACGCGGAGATGATCGTCGACGCCCTAAACGATGGTCTGAACCGGGACGAGGTCGACGTGGTAGTCTTCACGGGCGGGACGGGAGTCTCGCCCAGAGACGTCACGGTAGAGGCGATAAGGCCGCTCCTCGAGAAGGAGATCGAGGGCTTCGGAGAACTGCTGAGGGCGGTGAGCTACGCGAAGATAGGCAGCCCTGCGATGCTGAGCAGGGCGACGGCAGGTCTGAGGTCAGGGAAGCTGGTCATCTGCCTTCCCGGTTCGCCCGACGGCGTGGAGACCGGGCTGAACCTCATCATGCCCGACATACCACACGTGGTCTTCGTGGCGAGAAAGCGAAGCTAGCTACCCGGGAGGTGCCTCGTCCACGCCTTGCGGTACGGCGCCCTAGTGCGCCTCCGGGCCTTCTTCCTCTTCTCTTTTCCCGTCAGCAGCCGGCTCTCTTCTGACAAGCCTACTTCGACTTGGCGTACGCGACTATGCTTATCATGCCGGCGACCCTGAAGGCTATCTCCTTGAACGCGTTCGCTTCCGGAGAGTCAGGGGTCGAAGCGACGATCGGTTCGCCGAGGTCTGACTTTTCCCGCACGCTCGGATAGAGCGGTATCTCCCCAAGGAACTGGACATCCAGGTCCGAGGCCGCCTTTCGCACGCCGCCGTGCGAGAAGATAAACGACTTGTCGCCGCAGTGCGGACAGACAAAGTAGCTCATGTTCTCGACCATGCCCAGGATGGGGACGTTCAGTTTCCTGAACATCCCGACGGCCTTCGTGGCGATGCTGAGCGCGGCGTCTTGGGGGGTGGACACGATGACCACGCCGCTCAGGGGAGCGGTTTGCGCGACGGTGAGGCCTGCATCCCCCGTGTTATGAACAAGGAGCGAATTGGCGACGAAATTTTGGAACTCGTCTACCTGGAGGTCGTAGGTCTCCTCGTACCCTGCGTATTCGATATCCTCGATCCTTGCCGGCTTGAACGGGCGCCGGTCGAATTTCAGGGAGAATTCGAAAGCGTACGAAGCATCCCTCCTGAGGCGCCTGCCCTCAGGCAAGACGGCGTCTTCGAGTACTTCATGCTGGACGTTCGTGGCCTTCAGGCCGCTCATGAGACAAAGCTCATGCATTTGTCGCATCAGCGCCTCGTTGCAGCGCTCCAGCGAGACAACGCTCTGGACAATCCTGATGGACCGGTACACTCCATTCCCGTCCGGAATGTCCTTGACGCCCGGGCTGCTACGGATATGACCGCCGGCTTCGGCGTATCCCCTGATGAAAGCGAGTCTCTCGTCCAGGGGTAAAGCAAAGACCCAGTCCGGCACTATCTTGTGGTCGGCTTTGTGGTCCAGGTCAAGGGAAGCGAAGAGTTTCGCCAGCGGGACAGAGGCGATGCCGAAGCTTTGGCCTCCGATATCCTCGAAGGTCTTGCACATGAAGACGCCGCCGTAGAGCCGCTCGTACTGTGCTCTGCACGTGCTCCCGCGAGGTCCGTATATGCGCAGGCCCACCTCCTCTCTGTTCTTCTGTCGTCTGATGGAACCGCCGCCCACAAAGTGGCCCACTATCTGCATGAAGTCCGTCGTCGTGTTCCCTGGAATCTCTGTGGAAGAGTCGGAATGTTCAACCTCCGGAAGCTTCATCGATCGGCCTCCTTCGACAACACCCCTGGCGATTATTCTGTCTCCCACCTTTAGTTGGTCAAGGCGGCGCCAAGCGCTGCCCGACCTCGTACGATGGAGGAACGGATGGTTCCCTGTTGCGAGGATTGTCCTGTTGGCGGTCTTCAGGCGGAACACCCTCTGCTTGCCCTGTGGGAGGACTCCGATGACTCGCCTCGCGACAAGCCTCACGCCATCATAGCTCTGGACGAACTCCCCGACCCTTATCTTCTCGATTGGTCGCAGGGAATTATCGGCCATCGTGACCAGCGTGCCTGCGGGAAGACAGCCCGGAGGCAGGTCGCAGATCAGATAGTCGAGCTCGCCCCAGTCGACCTGTGTGATCAGCTGACGGACGGCACCTGCGACCATCGGCCCGCGCCAGACGAGGGCGGTCTCATCCTTGTAGAAGAAACCCAGCGACGCAACCTTCACGCCTCGGGAGACGGGAGGTACGATGGTGTTCTCTCGGACCTCGGGCCTGTCCTTGACGCCCATCATCAGCGGGATGTTCGGTCCGTAGATGTCTGCGTCGAGCAGACCTACCTTCGCCCCCGAAGACGCCAGCGCAAGAGCCAGGTTCACGGCCACCGTCGACTTCCCGACGCCGCCCTTACCGCTTGCCACCGCTATCACGTTCTTCACGCCGGGCAGCGCCTCCTGGGGTGAAGGCTGTCTGGTAGCCGCGACAACCGCGGTCGTCTTCACCTCTACCTGGGAGACACCCTTGACCGACGCGGCGGCCGACTTGGCGGCCCCTTCCATCTTGGAGCGGAGAGGGCAGGCGGGGGTGGTGAGGTTGAGCGTAAACCGTACTATGCTCCCCTCGACCCGGAGGTCCTGAATCATGTTCAGTGCCACGATGTCCTTGCCCAGCTCGGGGTCTCGGACCGCGCGGAGCGCCTTCAGGACATCGTCCTCAGAAACCATGACCGAAACGCCTCCGCCCTCCGATTAAACTCTTCGGGGGACCACCTCCCTAGGTTTCATAAAGAACCCTCGCGTGGGGCTGATGCTCAAGATGGAAGGGTCCGTGCAGATTTTCCCTCTAAGGGACATGCCCCGGGTGAAGCCGGGGGACAAGCTGCCGAACTTGATACTAGAGTCGGTCTCCCGGAGCGGTGTCTCGCTGCAGGATTCGGACATCGTGGTCGTCACGCAGAAGGTCGTCTCCAAGGCTGAGGGGAGGCTGGTCGACCTCGATACCGTCAGGCCCGGCCCGAAGGCCCTACGCCTGGCCACGAAGCTCGGTAAGGATCCCCGGACCGTCCAGATGATCCTCAGGGAATCAAAGCGCATCGTCAGACAGGGGCACGGCGTGCTGATAGTCGAGACTAGACAGGGTTTCGTCTGCGCCAACGCGGGGATAGACCAGTCGAACGTCGAAGAAGGGTACCTCTCGCTGCTTCCGGTCGACGCGGATATCAGCGCAAGAAAGCTCAGGAAGGCGCTCGAGAAGCTGACGGGAAGGAAGCTCGCGGTCGTGATCACCGACACCTTCGGGAGGCCGTGGAGGGACGGGCACGTCGACGTGGCGATAGGTGCCTCAGGCATAACGCCCCTCGAGGACCTTGTAGGGACGACCGACCCCTACGGGCACAAGCTGAGGGTAACGCAGCCCGCGCTGGTGGACGAGATAGCCGGGGCGTCCGAGCTCGTGATGAGGAAGCACTCTCTTACGCCGGCTTCGGTCGTCAGGGGGGTGGCTTACCGGAGGGGCTACAGGGGCGTGAGGAGCATCGTGCGGGAAAGAAGGGCGGACCTCTTCAGGTGATCGAGGTGAAGGTCGTAGCGCTGGCAGGCGGGACCGGATCGGCCAAGCTCCTGAGAGGGCTCAAGGCGGAGACAGGATCCTTCACCGTCGTCTCGAACGTCGGCGACAACTTCTGGAACCATGGGCTGTACGTATGCCCCGACGTTGACATCGCGCTCTACACGCTGGCTGGTCTGGCGGACATAGAGAAGGGATGGGGCATCGCCGGTGATACGTACAACGTATTGAGGCAGCTGGCCGCGCTGGGCGAGGAGACCTGGTTCAACCTCGGCGACAGGGACATCGCCACGCACGTCTTCAGGACGGAGCAGCTGGCGCGCGGCAATCGCCTCGGAGACATAACCCTGATGTTCTGCGAACGGTTGAAGATATCCCAGAGGATCCTCCCGTGCACCGATGACAGGCTCGAGACGTACATCGACACGGAGCTGGGGCCGATGCACCTGCAGGAATTCTGGGTGAAGAACCACGGGGAACCTGGGGTGACCGGAGTAGAGTACCGCGGGTCGGACGGCGCCAAGGCGGAGTCGCGTGCCGTCGAAGCGCTCGAAGAGGCGGACAGGATCATCTTCTGTCCTGCGAACCCTGTGACGAGCATACTCCCGATACTCTCGGTTGACGGGATCAGGCGGGCGGTGGCGCGAAGCAAGGCAAGGAAGGTAGCCGTCTCGCCGGTGATTGGCGACTCTCCGATCTCCGGGCCGGCAGGCAAACTGATGCGGGCGATAGGGGTGAGTCCGACGGCGGCTTCCGTGGCCCGCCTTTACAAAGGGATGGTCGACGTCATACTGATAGACGCGGCAGACGAGTCACGTAGACACGAAGTCGAGGCGGAGGAGGTCGGCGCGCGCTCCGGTTCAATCCTTATGAACGACCGCGAGAGCGAGAGAGGCCTCGCGAGGTTAGCGTTGGAGGCGTAGACCATGCGCAGGTTCGCAATAATCATCCCGGTCAAGGCAGACAACCCCAAGGGAAGGCTTGGTACCCTCCTGACAGGGCGCGAGAAGAAGCAGCTCCAGATTTCGATGCTCGAGGACACGCTCGCCGCGCTCGCCAGGGCGAAGAAGCTTGGACACACATTTATCGTCTCGTCCGACCCCGACATCCTGAAACTCGCCGAGTGGTACGGGGCGGGCGCGATAACCGAGGAGAAGGACGCGGGGGTGAACGAGGCCGTGGAGCGCGCCATCGCCGAGCTCGACGGCTACGACGGCTGGATTATGATACCGGCGGACCTTCCGCTCATCACCGCCAACGACATCAAGACCGCGCTAACGCTCGTGAGGATGGGTTCGTCGGTCGTCATCTCGCCCTCCGAGGACTACAGCGGGACGAACCTGCTGCTGATGAGCAGGGGGTCTTCCATTCCGCTTCACTACGACGACGACAGCTTCAACAAGCACGTACGGGAGGCGTCTGACAGAGGCATCAGATTTTCGGTCTATTATTCGGAGAACGTGGCCTTCGACATCGACAGGGCCGGCGACGTCCACAGGTACTTCAGGTTCGGGAGAAGGAACAGCACGATGAATTTCCTCGAGAGAACCCTGAAGAAGAACCGTCGTATCAGGAAAAAGTCGAGAGGATTCTGAAGGCGACGAGACGGGGTGGGGGCTCACTTCCCTAGTTCGAAGCGCCCTTCCTTGTTGTAGGTCAGCAGACCGCCGTAGATAGCCCAGTGTATCAGGATGGTACGAAGGAGTTCGATGTTAAGGTCGGGTTCGTGATACCACTCGATGCCCTTCTCGGAGAGCCTGGTCGCGACCTCCTCGGTCGAGACCGAGCCCTTCCTGGTGGCAAGGTCGATCGCCGTCTTGAAGGGTTCGATTTTGGCGAGCTGGTCGGTGAGCAGCCTGACCTTCTCACGGGTCGTCTTCTGGAACTTCTGCCCGAAATCCGTGAGTGTTATCTCGCCCTTCTCTGCCTTCACCAGCCCGAGCAGCTCGGCGGTGTCGAGTATCGGTATCAGGACCGCGATATCGGCCCCCAGCTCGTCCGCCAGCCTTGCGGCGGTGATCTTCGACCCTAGGCCTCCCGTGACCTCGACGAGGCTGATGACCTGCCCCGCGCGGACGTTTCCGGGCATGACCTGGACCTTCTTCGGGGGGTCGGCGGTCTGACCCTTTCTATCGGCCATCTCTACGGCCACCACTTTAGGCCAGATACGAATAAAGCTTGTCCACGGACTGCAGGAACTCCTCGGATTTCTTGTTTCGCGGACGCGGGAGTTCGTTCTTCATGTCTATCACGACGTGTCCCGGCCTGGCGGACAGGACGACCGCGCGGTCCGAGAGTTCCACAATCTCCTCTACGTTGTGGCTTACCATTATCACGGTATGGATGGGCGACGATGGGTTGATCAGCAGCCCGTAGATCTCGCGCCTGAGCCTGTCCGCCGTCAGGTTGTCCAGGGCGCTGAACGGCTCGTCCATGAGCAGGACCTGTGGCTGGAGAGCGAGCGCCCTCGCGATGCCGACCCTTTGTTTCATGCCTCCGGAGAGCTCACTGGGATATACGTTCTCGAAACCGGCTAGCCCCGCGTTTTCCAGTGCCCGTACGCTGATCTTGCGCTTCTCTTCGTCGCTCATGTCGGTCCGCGCCGAAAGTCCGAACATGACGTTGTCCAGGGAAGTCTTCCAAGGGAGCAGGACGAACGTCTGGAAGACCATGGCGAGCTCGTGCCGCGGCCCCGTGATCGGATCGCCCCTGAACTTCACGGTTCCCGACGTGGCATGAATCAAGCCGGCGATTATGCGGAGCAGCGTCGACTTGCCGCATCCAGATGGGCCGGTGAGGGCGACGAACTCGTTCTGGAAGGCAGACATGGAGATGTCGTTCAGGACGGGGAGACTGCTCTTCTCCTTTGCAAAGCTCAGACTGACGTGCTCGACCTCGACGATCGGGCCTGCCCAGGAGTCTTGGCTCCACTTGCCGCTCGGCGCGCCCGACTCGGCAGTCACGGATGGAGTCGCAGCCTTGGAAGACTGGTTGACCGCCAAATCGAACGGCGAGGCGATAATAATGGGACGGATATTCTTTTCTGGTTTGGGGATGGCTAGCGGTTGTACGCGAACCGCTTGGTGGCATAGTGGTAGACCCTCCTCCATACCGTCAGATTGAAGGCGACGACCAGGCCTGTCATCGAGAGGATGGCGAGGGCGAGCGTAAGATCTGGACTGACGGTCACACCCGCGTACTGAACGAGATGGACCGTCGGTGGGGTGTCCGTCATGACCACGATGATCTTCCCTATCCCGTCTCCCACCTGGGTCAGTGGTGCGCCCGTACCAGTCGTGAAATATTCGGCCACGATGAGCGTATTCCAAGCTCCCCCAATCGCCGTTATCGAGCCGGTGACGAAGGACGTGGCGACGGCTGGGAGGTAGATGTCGCGCCATGCCTGAGTTCTCGAGACCATCAGACTCCTCCTCAGCTCCCAAAGGTCACCCGGTAGGGTCCGGACCCCGGCCATCACGTTGAACAGGATGTACCAGATCATGCCTAGGAAAATGATGAACGCGGCTGTGAGTTCCCCGGCGAAGGATCCTGCGATGACTGTGAGGGGGACGACCGCGGGAAGGAGCGCTGGACCAGGGACCGAGGCGACCGTCTCGACCACCGGCACGAGGGCGTTATAGGCCCTCTCGTGGAGGGCTAGGCCTATTCCCACCGGTACCGCGATGATAACGACGATGAAGTAAACGTACCAGATGCGCACGAACGACAGGGCGAGCCCGACCAGCACCACGTACTCGTCATCCGGGAGGGTCGCCAGAGCCTGTCCGGTCACACCCGACCTGATCCCGTTTGCTATGATGGGAATCTCCAGGGCCAGGAACAGCAAGATGACGATTACGACGGCGTACTTGATGCCCCGCTTGAACCTAGAAATGGTAGAGGTCATGGTCGTGACACCCCTGCCGGGGTGAATCAGGAAAAGCTTCGAGATACTCCTCTGGTTCACCCAAGAGTAGGTCTTCATCAGGAAGTCCTTGTGACGGGCACGGGGGTCGTCGCCAAAACGGTACTTCTCCGCCCACAGGGAGAATTCGCGCAGGAACACGAACTGCCAGATTACCACAGCGATGATGAGAAAAAGGAGGCAGTACAGGTACTCGGTGTAGTTGCCTGCGAACTCCCCGATCGCCGCACCAATCCCGGGGACGGCTACCGTTCCAGAAGGGCCGGACAGGCCTGTGGTGATGACCTCGCTAGAGATGAGGTAGAAGAGCCCCACTGCCCAGGAGATCTGCGTGTTGTAGGCGATACTGGCGAGAGAAGCGGGGATGTAAACGGAGAATATACGCTGCAGAGAGCCGCTGTTCGAGAGAGAGGAGAGGTCCATGTAGTCCTGCGGGATCGACTTCACCGCGCCGTACACTCCGAAGGCTATGTTCCAGGACATGCTCGTGAAGATGAGAAATATCACGGCGGCATTGACGCCGATTACTCCCGGCAGATAGTCGATGAACACCAGCACCACCACGGGAAAGAACCCTAGTATCGGGATTGACTGGAAGATGTCGAGGAGCGGGATTATGACAACCTCGGCCCTGTGGTTCCTGGCCGCGAGGATCCCGACGGCGAGACTGAAGATGATGCTGAAGACGAGTGCGATTATCATCCTCGTCCAGGAATATACGACATCGATGGCTACGGAGAATAAACTGAATTCCAAAGCCGCGCCGCTTCGGGGCCCTTTAGGTCAGGTCTATTAGAGCCTACCGGATTAGCAGCAACTGGATATCTTCGAAGCCACGACAGATTTCTCTTTCCTCCCTTGTGCAACCCCGACACGGTCGGCGGCGCGCCTGCACACCTTCCGCGAGTGGACAGGTTCCCGCCACGGGGCGAGAATCCGTAGGGCATATCATACCGATGTCGGCTCATCTATCAGCTCTGTGTACAGGTGGACAACCCGATTAAGACAGAGGAGCTTGGGACCAGCTACATCAAGACATGAACGCAGACAATAGGGTCGGCTTCCGTAACTTGGATCGCATCGCCGCGAGTGGCAACAAGGCGCCCTCGCTCTCGGGGCCAACATCGAAGCAACCGGAGGCCGCCTCTGCTGCTGCGACACCTAGGCAGAGACAAGGAATGTAGAGAGTCGGACGCTCGTCACAACCGGATGGTCACGTGTTACTCCGGTTGCATTACCTCGGCCTTTTCTCGCCA
>JASHPA010000199.1 GCA_030038365.1 Nitrososphaerales archaeon | reverse complement strand
GGCCGGGATGAGGAGGAGCGAGACGAAGATGATGATGAAGCTCAGGAAGGAAATCTTGAATCGGCGCCTGAGCTCGGAAAGATGCTCCCTGAGCGACATCAACTGCTCTGAGGACAAGTTCTTCACTCTACCGGGCGCTTCGCGAGTGCCGGCCTTAGGCCATGGCCCGCCATTTCCTAGAGGCCGCTAAATTCGGTCATGTTTTAAGCTTTGGTTCTCCGAGAAACGGCCATCCCCGCGAGTTGGCAACGCAAATAAACCGGGAAGGGCATCCTGTCCTGTATCAATGGCGTCGAGGCGCCGGAAGGTAGTCCTGGGTATCCTTACTGTCCTCGCAGTCGTGTACAGCCTGTCTCCCATCTACAACCTTGTCAGCGTCTCGTCGATGAACCCGAAACAGCTAGTGGCGGGGACGCTGTTCCCGCCAGATCCCAGCATCGACAACTACCTGAGGCTGTTCGGGGTGAACATCGCCCTCAGCAACGGAGGCACTCCCTTCTCGGAGTCGGCCAACGTCATAATGGGGCTGAGGAACAGTCTGATAGTCGGCTTCCTTGTCATGACGATAACTATGCTCGCGACCATACCCGCGGCGTACGCGTTGGGGAGGCTGCGGCTGAGAGGGCGTAACGCGATGGTGGGCCTCCTTCTCGGCAGCAGGACGTTGCCGCCGGTATCCGTCGCCCTGCCGTACTACTTCTACTTCTCAGAGCTCGGGCTCAGGGGCACCATCCAGGGGCTTGTCATAATCCAGCTGAGCATAACAATCCCGATTGTCGCCTGGGTCCTGATGGGCTTCTTCAGCGCGCTGCCGCGAGACGTCGAGATGTCGGCGAGGATGGACGGTTGCAACAGGCGGCAGGCCTTCTTCAGGGCTCTGCTCCCGCTGGCATCTCCAGGGATAGCGGCCAGCGCCGTCATCGCGTTCCTCTTCTCGTGGAATGACTTCTTCTACAGCTGGCTCATCTCAAGCGGTACACCCGCCGCGACCTACAACGCGTTCCTGTCGATCTTCTTGGGCGGTGCGACGTCAGGGAGCGCGCCCGAGCCGACGCTATTCGCATCTGCCGTCGTCGTCCAGATCGTCGTCGCTATCGTCGTGGCCGGATTCCTGCAGAGGTACATCACCAGTCTGAAGATAATCGACCCGGGTACCGTCGCTCAGTAACCCAATCTGGTGCCGCCGCGGGTTCGCGTGCAAGGCAGTACCGGGAACGCAAATAAATGGGAAGGCCCTTCCAAGTTCCCGTGGCCTCAAGGCGCAGGAGATACGTCTTGTATCTTTTGGCGGTCCTCGCCGTGGTTTACAGCACGTCGCCCATCTACAACCTAGTCAGTGTCTCGATGATGAGCCCCAAGCAGCTAGTTGCGGGCCAGCTCTTCCCGCCGGGGCCGAGCATCGACAACTACCTGAGGCTGTTCGGGGTGAACATCGCGCTGACCAACGGGGGCACGCCGTTCGACGAGTCGGCCAACGTTATCATGGGCCTCAGGAACAGCCTGATAGTCGGGTTCCTTGTGATGGGCATCACGATGGCAGCGACGATACCGGCAGGGTACGCCATGGGGAGGCTGAGGCTGCGGGGACGAAGTGCCATGGTGGGCCTCCTTCTCGGCAGCAGGACGCTACCTCCTGTCTCGGTCGCTCTGCCGTACTACTTCTACTTCTCAGAGCTCGGGCTCAGGGGGACGATTGCGGGACTCGTCATCATCCAGATGAGCGTCACCATCCCGATCGTGGCCTGGGTCATGATGGGCTTCTTCAGTGCCCTTCCCCGGGACCTCGAGATGTCCGCCAGGATGGACGGCTGCAATCGCCTCCAGGCCTTCTTCCGGGTGCTGCTGCCTCTGGCCGCGCCGGGTATCGCCGCTAGCGCAGTAATCGCCTTCTTGTTCTCGTGGAATGACTTCTTCTACAGCTGGCTCATATCCAGCGGCACGCCCGCCGCGACCTACAACGCGTTCCTGTCGATATTCCTCGGAGGCGGGACGTCAGGAAGTCATCCGGAACCGACGTTGTTTGCGAGCGCTGTCGTGGTGCAAATCGTCGTCGCCATAGTCGTGGCAGGTTTTCTGCAAAGATACATCACGAGCCTGAAAATCATCGATCCTGGTACCGTGGCGCAGTGAGCACCCCGCGAGCGCCCGCTACGGCTCGACGAAGTACAGCGGGTGCAGCACGCGCATATCCGTCCCGTCGCCTATCTGCATGGCGCATACGCTGCTCTCGCTGGCCACCAGCTTCGTCCCGCTCTCCTCGAAGAGCTTGAACAGCCTCTCGCCGACGGCCATCGACAGGTCGTATCCAAGCGCGCCGTGCTTCATCCCGAACGTTCCGGCCATCCCGCAGCAGGTGCCCGTTTCTACCTTCTGGACCTCGTACCCCGCGCGCTGCAGGAAAGCGATGGCCGGAAGGCCGACGTTCAGAGCCCTCTCGTGACACGGTATGTGGAATCCGACTGTCTGCTCCAGAGGGAATGCGGGTTTCAGCTCCGCGGCGGAGAGCTGCTGCTGGACGGTGGCGAAGAAGCCCGCGCTCGCCTTAGCGACGGAGACCGAGGTAGCGCCGGGCGAAAGCTTGGGATATATCTCCCTGAGCATGTAGACCGCGGTAGGTTCCGTCGATACCACGCCGTACCCTGATTCCACTAGCGGACCGAGCACCTTCAGGTTGCGTACGGCGACGTCGGTGGCCTTCCCTATTTCGCCGTAGGAGATGTAGGGCATGCCGGCCCACTCCATCTCGGGAACGACGACCTCGTAGCCGAGGCTGCGCAGAAGCATGATGGCCCTGTAGCCGAGCTCCGGGTCGTTGTAGTCGGCGTAGATATCCGGGAAGAAGACCAGCTTGCCCATCGTACCGCTCCCCTGCTTAGAGCCCTCGAGCAAGCTCCTCAGCCTTCTGCGGCTGAACGCCGGTAGCGTACGCCTCCTGTCGACGCCAACGACCTTCTCCATGATGTAACGGCTCGCGCTGTTCCTCGTGGCCCAGTTCGAGAGCGGAGAAGTGGCGGAGGCGAGCTTCGCAAGCCTCTCGGAGCCGGTGAAGAACGTGTTCACCCTCGTCTGGCCGTTCTTCGCTATCTCTTCCGCCTTCACCTTCGAGATCATGAGGGGCATGTCGATATCCACCGGGCATATCTCCTTGCAGAGGCCACACGATATGCAGAGGTGCGCGAAAGTAGCCTTGTCGAGGCCGTGCACACCCGCCGTCCAGGGGATGCCTATGGGACCCGGGTAGAGGTAGCCGAAGACGTGGCCGCCGACGATACCGTACGTCGGGCAGACGTTCATGCAGGCGCCGCACCTTATGCAGTTCAGCGCGTCGTTGAACCATGGGTCGTCGTGCATCTTGCTCCTCCCGTTGTCGAGGATAACGACGTGGAACTCCCTGCCCTCGGTCGACCCGGAAAGCGGCGAATGCTGGGAGATTATCGAGACGTAGACCGTCTGCTGCTGCCCGGTCGCGCTCACTGCGTGTGCGCGGATGAGCCTGCTCACGTCGTCCCAGGACGGGACTATCTTCTCCATCCCGATGATGACCACATGCACCCTGGGCGCGCTCGCGACCAGCCTGCCATTCCCTTCGTTCGTCTCCACGACTATCGTACCTGTCTCCGCGACACCGATGTTCGCTCCGGTGACGCCCATCTGCGCAGTAAGGAAGAGCGGTCTCAGGTAGGGTCTCACCTCCTTGAGTATCGCCTCGGGGTCAGCCGCTATCTCCTTCTTCAGCTCACGGGAGAATATCTCGGCGACGTCCTGGGTCGAAAGGTGCGCCGCCGGCGCGACGAGGTGGACAGGCTTCTCGTGGTTGAGCTGCACTATCAGCTCGCCCAGGTCGGTCTCCACGCAGCGAATCCCTTCCTCTTCCAGGTGATGGTTGAACTCTATCTCTTCAGTGGTCAGCGATTTGGACTTCACGATGAGGTCGGTTCCTGTCCGCTTGGCGAGCTCGGAGACGTAATGTATCGCATCGGCTCCCGTCTTCGCTATGAATACCTGCCCACCGTTGCGCCTTACGCTCTGGGCGAACTGCTCGACCAGCGCCGGGTCGGCCGCGTGCCCGACTTTGACCTCCCGGTCCGTCTCCTTCATCTCCTCGACATCGACGTGGTACTCCTCGAGCCCCATGGTCCGGTTGTCCCTACCACGCGCCATCGCGCGCCACATCTTGTCCGATGCCTGATGGTTCGCTATCGCCTTCTCGATATCCTCGTTCAGCTTCTCTCGAGCGGTGGCCATGCCGGCTATATCCAGTCCAGCATCAGGACGTGAAGCGCGTGCGGGCCGTGGACGCCGTAGATCAGCCGAAGCTCGATGTCGGCGGTCTTCGACGGCCCGGAGATTATCGAAATCACTGGCTTCCTCCCTTCGGCTCTGAGCAGGTCTCCGATTTTCGCGATAGCCGCGTCTAGGTCAGGTAGGAGACTGTTGGAGGACAGGAGGGCGATGTGCAGCCTGGGGAGGCAGGAGGCAAGCTTCACTGCGTCATCGTATGCTATCTCGACCAGGGCGCCGTTCTTCGCTGCCCCGTACTGGACCCATGTGACCCCTACGTCTGCCTTTGATATCGTCTCGATGGTCTCTGCCGGCTTCAGGTCCTCGACGAAGGTGTGCTTGACGCCCTTGAGGGCCGACTCGACGAGAAGTTTAGCTGGCGCGGGCAGCCCCGCGGCCACGACCGACCTGGCATCGGCGGCGCTGATGACCTGTCTGAGCGCGTCGACCGTCTCCTTCGCGTCGGAGACGAGGTGCGGCTCGGTGTGGAAGCTGCGCAGCGCCGTGAAGAAAGTCTCATTCTGGTTCACCGAGAGCTGACCGCTCGCGTCGCGCATGTTTTCTCCGCCATCGGCCTCCGCATGCTATTTTAAGATTGGCGGTCGGACAGCGCTAGTTCTCCGCGAGCTCCACGTCGGGGACCTCACCCTCTCGGGCCTTCACGACGACGAACTCCGCTGGCTCGGCGAGGACCACTTTCCCGCTCTCGTCCGGTTCGCGCGGCTTCAAGTCATCATCTATGGCGCGGATATTGGCGTAGTCTCTCAACTCGTTCTCGGAGAGGAAGACAGCGACGACGCTATACCACGAGTAGTCCTCGGAAGAACCCATCTGGTAGAGGATGAAGAGACTGGTCGGCGTCAATACCATCGCTAGGCAGTAGCTCGTGGTGATTAATCTTATCAAATTTGTTTCTTACCGAGGTGTTCATCACATTTATTTAGCGCGAGATGCCGGCCTAAGCCACTTGAAGCGGGCCTCTG
>JASHPA010000198.1 GCA_030038365.1 Nitrososphaerales archaeon | reverse complement strand
CCCGTCATTATCCTCTCTACGGGAATCTCGAGCGATCACCTGACGTCGTCGGCTGAAGTCGATGCCTGGAGCGTCAGGTTGAGCGAGTCGACTATGTCCTGGACGGAGATGATGCCCAGGAGCTTCCCTGACTCTGCCAGTATCGGCAGATGCCTGAAGTTCCTGTTCTTCATCAGCACCGCCGCCTTCAGGACGCTCTCCTTCATGGAGACGCTGACGGTCTGTCTGGAGAAAAGCCACCAGATGTCCGAGGCCTTTTCTGGCATCGCCCTGCCCTATTCCTCTACGGTGGCCTCTTGAGGAGGCACGTGCAGTTCCGTCTTGTCCTCCTTGGTCCTGATCACCGTGAAGTCCGAGGACAGGACGTCGGTGATCACCTCGCTGGGCATTGAGAAAGCTCTGAAGAACTGGTCGAGCCGTTCGCCGACCATCGCAAGGTCCTCCCGGTTCAGGCGCCTAGATTCCACGACCAGCGGCTTGGTATACTTCGTGGTGAAGAAAATCGTAAGGACCCTTATCAGCAGGGGCTCCGGGAGCGTCTCGGAGAGAAGCCTCGTGCTGGGGTACTCGGCTCGGGCAATCGTGTCGTAGACGTCCTGCGAGAGGATGCCCTCCAACGTCTGTGCCTTCAGGTACCGCAGAAGGTCTTCGCGCTGTGGCAAGAGGCCCAGTTGATGCTCCTTCACCCTTCCTCTGATGTATATCCGGCCGCCGACCATACCGGTGCCTATGTAGTTCCTTGCGGGCTGCGAGGAGTTCGACAGGTTAAGGACTATCACGACGCCGCCTGCCATGTACTCTCCGAGGTAGTCGTCCGCCGTCTCTCCCACAATCAGGAACGGACGCTCCTTCGAGTATTCTCTCATCTGTATGCCAGCCCTGTTTCCGACCGTCCCCCGGACGAAGATTGTGCCGCCCTGGAGTGCCTGGCCGACGACATCCCTACAGTTTCCGTGTACCACTATGGAGCCAGCGTGCATGGTGTCCGCCATGTCGTCCGCCACGTTGCCGAACACCTCGAACGACGCGCCGTCGTTGAGGTTCGCTAGGCAGTTGCCGGGGAAGCCTGTAACTACGATCTTGAACGGCGCGGCGCGGCCGTCGGAGCGCGTCGAGATGCCTATCCCGAGGTATCGCTGCCCCGTGCAGTTCTCGATCGATATCCCGGGCGTCTTACGGGAATAAGAGCTCGTTATCAGCTCGTTGAGTTCCTTGAACCCCTTGCCGGTAGCTTCGACCCTGCTGAACCCTGGAAAGTCCGTCGGGGTCGGGCCAGCGGACAATGCCCTGCTCTGAGTGTCGATGCTCCTCCCGGAACCGGTCTCGATGAGTCCCTCTCTGAGGGAAGCTATGAAGAAGGCCCCCGGCTCCGGGGTCCAGACCTTAGCGCGCTTCGACTGGTTCCTGATCTGGTTCTCTTCGCTCGCCACGTAGAAGTAATCTTCATCCTCGCCAAACAGCAGGGGTCGGAACTTCGACCTGTCGGTAAGCGCGATGAGGTATGTGTCTTTCCCGTCGGCGTAGCCAGCGACCACGGCAAAAGGTCCGTCAAGCCTCGCCCCTCTGTAGCGGTAGAGGAGGTCTTTCATCTCCCTGGAGATATTCCTCTCGAAGGGGTTCGTCAGGACGGTGGCGGCCTCCGCTATGCTCAACCCGTCGATCCTGATCAGGTGGTCCAGAAGTCTGGCGATGACCTCGCTGTCGGTGCCGACATGGCTCTTGATCCCCCAGGAGTTGAGAAGCTCCATGTTTGAGCCGTACGAGCTGATGTCGCCATTGTGGACTATTGCCGTGTTCAGAGATGCGAAGGGGTGCGACCAGATGGGGAGCGAGCCCGGAGAGTTGGTGGGCTGCCTCGTGTGAGCGATCCACATGTCGGAGCCTCCCTCGTCGCCTTCCAGCCCCCACATCCTGGCGACCTCCGCGGGGTAGCCCACCTCCTTGTAGACCGCGAGATAACGACCGTAGGAGAAGACTCTTCCCTCGAAGGTCTCTTTGAAGAGAGCCGCGTTCACCGAGTCCACCGCGCTCTCGATGGCGGAATCGGAGTCCGCCGAGGACGACCTGACGGTCGCCTCCCACACCGAAAGGTCCCTCCTGCGGGAGTCCACGACGCGCAGCGACTGGTTCTCCACTGGACCGACGCGCTGCCGGAGAATGGAGCCGATCTGCTCTGCGACCATACCACTCGTAACGAAGGCCTGCACCCTGTAGGGCGCCGCCGGTCCGTCTAGAGTCCTGAAAGCCGCATATCCCGCGCCGAGGTCGCTCCCGCGGTACTTGATGCAGGATATCCCGTTCACGGCCATCTGGTTGGTCACCAGCGGCGCGTCGCGCTTCCTCAGGATCCCGAAGACGCCGCATCCATCCTTCATCAGCGGCTGTCCGAAACGTCTGTCGTACGCGATATCGTCGAGGTCCAATCTCACGCCGCCCCCGCTGGCTTTACCCCCAGCTCTATCCTTGACGAGGGGTCAAGGTCAATCGACCTCAACAGTTCTCTGTTGCCGGTGAGCGTCGAATTGATGTTGCTGATGCCTGCGGCACCCGCAAGTAGTTTGATGTCCTTCTGCGTTGCCGCTATGAAGTTCTCGAGCCTCTGGGGAGCCTTGGAGTCGAGGACCATCTCCATATCATCCTCTTCCACGCCGATGGCGAGGAGCGCGGCCTTGCCAAAACCGACGCAGTCGGCTCCGAGCGCGACGGTCTTGAAGACGTCGTCCGAGCCTCTCATATCGTTCCCCTCTGCGATCACATTCAGCCTTTCCCGTGCACCGTGCTGCTTCAGCTCGCGGTCGAGCAACGACACGGCTGCCTCGACCTGCATATCTGAGCCCGGCTCATCCTCGTCGATGATGATTCCGGAAAACCCGTCCAGGCTCGCAAGGTTCCTGATCACGAGCCCGATCGCATCCCACGAGCTTGGGGCTCTGAGCAGGAGTCTTGCTCCCCGAGCCGCTGTGAAGATGCTGTCGTGCTCGCCCTGCGAGAGGTACCATCCTAGCCGGACAGAGCGGACCGCAGAACTCAGGCCGCTCTCGATGTCTGAGATTACCCGGTCCTTGTAGGGCTCGAGAGAGGTTGATGTGGTCTTGTCGACGTCGAGCAGCAGCCCCATGGCACTGGTCGCTTTTGCGAACATGACGACGATGCTTTCGGGAGCGTTCGGTGGAAGGTGCGTGAAGAAGAACGGTGAAGAGACCCTGAGCTCTGTCCCACCCACGTAACTCGATACCTCGATCTCCTCCCTGTAGGGGTCTATGCTGGGACGCGTGACCTGGGCGCCGTCGGTCACCAACCAGTCGGCCAAGCGCACGGGCTCCTCGATGAAGGGCGGGCTGTTGGTGCCCATGCTGGAGATCTCTGACTCTGCAGGATACTTCCCAGTGGTGCCCGCCATATCCCTCAGGATGTTTATCCTGTGCGCGGGCCAGAGGTTCTGCCGCGCGATGGGAAGGACTTCTCTGCGGATATCGGTCCTGCCGTCCGGGGCAGGCGCGTCGAAACCGAGTATCGAGGCAGTCTCTGCGTTCAGCGAACGGTAGTATAGCAGGTCCCTCCGTCCCCTCACGTCTGCGATGTCGCTGACCCCCATCCTCCCCATCAGGAGCCGCATTTCGTCCGTCCAGCCGTTGATTAGGTTGATCAGCCACCTTACCGACTGCTGGAGCGACAGCGACCTCACTTGGTTGGGCGCAATCTTGTTCGTGAGGACGGCCGGGCAATAGCCGATGTGACACTTATGGACCATGAGACAGCCCAGCGCCATGAGCGTGGCAGTCCCTAAGCTCGTGATGTCGGCCCCCAGCGCCATCAGCTTGAGCGAATCCTCCGGGGTGCTTACGCGACCGGCTGCGATAACAGTGAAACGATCTCTGAAACCTTCCTTCCGTAGTATCGCGTCGACGGACGCGGTTGCCAGCTCTATGGGTATCCCCACGTTGTCCTTGACTATCGAGGGTGCCGCTCCCGTCCCAGCACCTGCCCCGTCGATGATTATACCTGCGGCACCCATCCGGGCAATGCCCGACGCTATGTACGGGATGTAGTTCGTCGCGCCGACCTTCACGAAAACCGGTTTCCCTGTCGCCTCCTTCAGGCCTAGTATCCTCTGGCCGAGGTCTTCTATCGAGTATATGTCGTGGTGGGGCGCGGGAGAGATGGCGTCCTTCCCGACCGGGATTCGTCTGGTCTCCGATATGGGCTCGGTGACCTTGACTCCCGGCAGGTGGCCGCCTATCCCCGGCTTCGCTCCCTGTCCTATCTTGATGACGACGGCCTGTCCCTTCAGGAGAGACGATATCGTAACACCGAATCGCGCCGAGGCCCACTGCACGGTTATCCGGTCGCAGTCTGCGACTTCTTTGAGCAGACCTCCCTCGCCAGTCCCGGCCAGGACCTTCGTCTCGTCCGCAGCCCTAGCTATGGCGATGTTTGGTATACCTGAGAGAGCGCCGAACGACATGTCCCCCAGGTATAGCGGTGACGAGAGCTGTAACCCTGAGCCCGGGAACAGCGGGACGCTAGTGCTCCCCGCCTCCGCGTGGGACGAGTGCGCTTCCCTAAGGTAGAGCTTGTCCAGGACACGGTTGCCTCGCTCCGACTGCGGGGTGAGGGGTTCGCCGGTCGCGAGACCTGTCGTCGCCATCTGCCTGATATGCTGGATTTTCCACCTAGTCCAGAACTCCTTCGACCTGGCAGGGGGAATCGGGAGGTAAGTGGAGACCTCGATGGTGCGGCCCCTGCTCAAGTTGTCGACCCGGGACACTACTTTTGGGTGCCGTGCGCTCGGATTTAAGATGCTAGGAAAATCACTTCTGTGCCGTATCGCGGGCAAGAATTATCGTCATAAGCGATTTCTCGTCCACCTCCGCCCTCGTCCTCCAGCCTATCCTGAGGAGGTTTTTGTCGTCCTGGTCCAGGTATCCCCGCTTGATGAACCTGTCCAGAGAATAATCGACCCTCCAGCGGGGGAACTTCTCCCTGAGGAAGATCTCGAGTTCCTTCCTCCCCACCCTTCCCTGCTTGGAGTTGACCATCGCAATCGAGGCGGCGAGCACGGCCAGGTCGTCGATTCTGAAGCCCGCTCCTTCGGCTTCACTCAGAGTTGGCGAGTCCCTGAAGCGAAGGAGGAACCTCGTTGAGTCGTCCGTGCCTTCTATCCCCGGGACTTCATGGACCTCGAGACCGAGGGACTTCAGGTCGGTCGACAGGACCTGGAGGATTGTCTTGTAGTCCTTTCCGAGGTGCCTCTTCATCTCCCATCCCTTGACGCCGGGATTTCGGCCTCTCTGAAGTACTAGAATCTGTAGCGCCTTCCTCATCTTCTTCTCCAGGAGGGCTCTTTCCGCGTCGCTGTCACTCATGTTATCTCTATCGCCACCGACTTGGTTTCCGTGCCTGGCGTCCCGACCACGGGTAGGATGAATATCTTCTCAGTGAGCGGGTCTGTCCTTATGGTCGCCCTCCCCTCGGTGACCAAGAAAGCCGCGAGATAGGCCCTCACCGCCTTCTCCTCAAAGGTCTTGGCTTCTATGAACGACCGGTAGTCGATTTCGGCGTCGCCTGCCTTCTGCAGCAGCTCGTCATTGAGCCTGTTCAGGCGCGTCTCAAACTGCTCCTTCGTGAAGATGTTGAGTGACTCGAGCTCTTCGAAATCCATCTGACCAGCGACGGTACCGTAGTTACCGAACTCATTGCGGAACCGTTCCGACATCGGGACGAGCTCGCGCCAGTAGACGAAAGCCTTCTCGAGGCCTCTCGCGGTTAGCTGGTCCACCTGCGCTGTTGGGTGCCAGCACTTCACGAAGCTGCTCGCCAGGTCCTCCTTGGAGAGCAGCCTAATCTTCAGCTCCAGCAGCATGGGGTCGATGTAGAGCGACGACGCCCTGTGCTTTATCCACTGGTCTTGGAGCTTGACGATTGCTACCAGCTGCTGCATGGCCTCAGAATCCCTCAGCATCACGTCGATGAGTTTCCACTCGGGGAGATGTTTCTTGAGGGTCTCGAGCTTCTCCCGTATGTCGATCTGGAAGGGGTCCACACTCGACGACTGGACACTCCGGCAGAGCTCGATGAGTCGGAGGATGTCTTCGAGCTTCCTATCCTGCTTTTCCGGCGAACTCCTTCACCTCGGACGCTCCGTGTACTGACTGGACGGTGATGACGTGGGCAGACCTGTCGATCACAGAGATTATCGAAGGCGTGATCACTATGTTCTGGGAGCTCTGACCCATCCGGGACTGGGCGAGTATCATCTTGAATATCGCCTCCCTGTTCTGCGGGTCCATGTGGATATCGAATTCGTCCATCGCCCTCAGCGGCGATATTATCCTGCTCTGCAACGACAGTATGAATGCGACTAGAGCTACAGACCTCTCACCGCCGCTCTGCATATAGGGGTCCAGCACGCTCGGGGGCGCACCCTTGTAACCAACCAATAGCTGAAGCCCAGTCTCCTCGATGCCCGCGCCCTCCTCAAGGCGTACGCCTCCCAGAGCACCGACCGTTGCCAAGACCTGCTGATAGACCGGCGTTATCTCCTCGATCAGCCCTACGACCGCGTCCCTCCACGCCTTCTTCCGCTCCTCCAGCTCTCTGAGCATGAGCTTCCTGTTCTCCTGAAGCTGCTGGAGCTTATCCTTGAGCCCCTCGATGTTGCCGACATAGTCCTTGTAGATGCGCTCTGCGTCCTCGGGAAGGTCCTGGAGTTTCTGCAGCTGCGCTGAGACGAGTTTCATCTCTTCGGAGACCTCATAGGGCTGCCTCTCCGTGATTATCCTCTCGCCTGCCCTTTCGAGGTCCGCCTTGAGGGCGTTTAACTCACCCTCCGCCTCCCTCTCGGAGCGCTCCAAATCCCTCATCTCCGACTCGGTCAGCTTGATGCGGAAGCCGAGGACCTCGAATTTCACTCTCTGTGATATGTATTCGTCGGTGATACGCTTAATCGAATCACCGGCACTTCCCACCTCGGCCTGCAGCGAGGATACCTCCCTCTCGAGCTCCGTCTTCTTGCGCGCGGCCTCGTCGAGCTCGCGCTTCGACTTTTGGGATGAGAAGTCCATGAATTCCTGGACGTGCTTCTGTTTCTTCTGGTCGAGGTCAGACTTGAGCGACGCCAGACCCTCTCTAAGGCTCTCCAGCTCGTCGCGGAGGTTCTCCATCGCCTTCCTCGCCCCTTCGTCGGAAGCGCGCTCCTTCTCGGCCCGGATGACCGCACCGTATAGCTTCCCCAGCTCCACCTGCTTCTCCAGGAGCGACTTGTGGAGTACCTCAGATTCCGAGCCGGACCGCTTCTGCTGGTCGTTGAGGTCGTCCAAGCTCTCCTGCTTCTGCGCGAGCCTCTCCCGTATGACACGGAGGCTCTTGGATAGCTTGACCTCCTGCGCCCAGAGAAGCTCTCTTGAGAGCAGGTCGCGGTGCTCCTGAAGGTTTTTCTTCTCCAGATATCGGTCGTAGACCTGCTTCCAGTATTCTATCGTCTGGTTCGCGTTATCGATAAGCTGGACTAGCGAGCCCTCCTCGCTGTTCATGTTCTTTAGGTCGTTCTCAGACTGGAATATCCTCTCGCGGTACTCCTTGAAGCCGACTGCCTCCTCCACCATCGTGAGCCTCTGTTGGGCAGAGATCGCTCCGAGCTCCTCGATCATCCCCTGATGCATGATTATCAGGAGGTTGTCCGGGTTGATGCCGAACTCCCGCAGCAGTCTGACGACTTCACTCTTGTCTATCTCACGGTAGTCCGCCTCGTACCAGTATGATCCGTCACGCCGGAGGTAGCGGGAAAGCATGAAAGTGTCCGATTTGGAGTAGGGGATAGGCCTGGAACCCTTCTTCTCCCTGTTGTCGAAGATCAGCGAGACGCGCGCGATTTCCTTGCCGCGCCTGATGAGGTCGCTCAGCTTCCTGGACCTCTCAGTGTACGCCTGTCCGAAGGCGACTGATATCGCGAGCAGGATGGACGACTTGCCTGCGCCGTTCGGTCCCACCACGAGGTTCAGGCCCTCCTTCATCGGTATCCTGGCGTACTCGTAGCTCATGAAGTTCTCTAAGATTATCTCTTTGATAGGGGGAGAATATGCCCTCTCTCGCATCGAGAGTTCTCCGAGAGGCTTCGACAAGATTCGGACATGCTGACCCCCAAGGTATTTTAGGGCTGCGGTGATTCTCACGCGGAAACGCGATTAACTTTTACAGTAGTGGTCTTTCCGCTCTGCGTCTTGGTCTTAGCAGCGAAGATATTCGTGGTGAAGGATGAGGATGACCTCCCGTTGCTCGCGACGAAGCTCAAGAGTTTCAAGCTCGAGCAGGCGATGAGCGCCGAGGAGGAGAGCTTCAACCTGGTCTCCGAGATATCAGGTCTTGAGATATCCAAGACAGGTCTGGAGGGGACGTTCTCGTTCGATGCGGTCTTCACGGTCAACCAGAGGGGGAAGATGACGCCTCTGGTCCGGACCTACCAAGCACCGTTCATGTTCGACCTGTACGACGATAATCTCTTCCTCACGGTCTTCGAGAAGAAGAACAGGGCGAACAGTGTCGCCAACGAGATGAGCAAGGCGCTCTTCATGAGCCTAGGACAGATAGTCGAGGCGAAGATTCGGCCTGAGGACCTCAAAAGGTTCCACGAAGAGAACTTCGATAACACGAAGGTCATATTCTTCGACGACGTCGACCTGCCCAACATCAGCAAGCTCTCGCTCTATGGCGAGGCGCTCGGGAACACCACTCTCTACAACGACTACCTCACGCACGGCCAGCTCTGGTACATCGTCTTCCAGTCGAGAAGACAGGGGTACACGATTGGACTCACCCGCAGCTGCATTGTGACGTCTTTCAGCAGGGTGGACCTTCCGGACTTCAAGTCGTTCATCAAGCAGGAGATATTCCCCCTCATCTCGGCCTGAGAACGCAGGACGAGACTTTACTAATCAGCGGTATCGCGCCGCGCCAGCACTTTGCTGAAGGTTGTACCGAAGGAGGCGGCCCTGATATTCAAGGAAGGAGCGGACTGCAGCATCCTCATCTCCGACCTCCATCTCGGCCTCGAGAAGGAGATGGCCGCCAAGGGGTTCAGGATCCCTCCCTATTCGACCAAGATGATGGCGAGGATAGACGCAATGGCGGAGAGGTACGGGGCGAACAGGATCGTCGTCCTGGGAGATGTCAAGCACTCGATAGGCAAGGTCGAGGACATCGACTGGAACGTCCTGCCGTGGTTCTTCGACACGCTGCTCGACGTGTTCCCCTCCGTCGAGGTCGTCCCAGGGAACCACGATGGTGGACTGAAGACGCTCCTTCCGAGCAGGGTGAGACTTCACCCATCCTCAGGGACGGTGATAGGCTCGGACGAGAAGGTCGGAGTCACGCATGGGCACTCCTGGCCTTCCCAGGAGGTAATCGCGTGCGCCAGGATGGTCATAGGGCACTCCCACTTCAGGTACGAGATGAGGGACAAATTCGGCGCCAGGAGCAAGGAAGCGGTGTGGCTCTTCGCCCCCTACGACATACCCAGGCTGCTCGAAAAGGCAGGCCACTCCCACGGGGCCAAAGGGGCAGGCGAGCTCATGGTCATGCCACCCTTCAACAACCTGGTCGGAGGGCAGGCGATAAACGCCAAGGGAGGTTTCGACTTTGGACCGGTCCTCTCGTCGGGTGCCGTGGACGTGAAGGATGCTGATGTATTCCTTCTCGACGGCACCAGAGTCTGAAATCAGCCAATCACGCGTGGACGGATTTCTGGATCATCCTGTCAAGCGCTACTTCGCCGACGGCGCCTATCACCACGCCTTCCGGCCGGCCATTCCTGAAGAGCATGAAAGTGGGGATTGATTGGACGTCGTACCTGGTCGAGATCGAGGGCTCCTCGTCGACGTTGAGTTTGCCGAAGACGACCTTGCCCGAATACTTCGCAGCTAGCCTCTCGACGATCGGTTCCATGGTCCTGCAGGGACCGCACCACACAGCCCAAAAGTCGACCAGAAGGGGCTTGCCGTTACGGAGGTAGGCGTCGAAATCGGTGCTTGTCAGCCTGGCGATGGGGGCGTGAGCTGGGCCCGCCTGCGCCGCCATCCTCTTCATCTTCTCATCGTATATCTTGCTAAGCTCTGGATCAGACAACGGTTCGTCCGCCGCGCGAAGAACCTATTTCAAGATTCGTCGATATGCCAGCCGTTGACAGAAGAACAGGAGACGCTCCTGCGTCTGGTCTCGGGCCTTGTGAGCCAAGAAGAGCCCATGCAGCACGAACGGCGAGTCACCGCTGCCGTTGCTGTGATCATCGCAGACAGCCCGGAAGGGCCGCAAGGACTGCTCATCCTCAGGTCTCAGGGCGCCACAGACCCGTGGTCGGGGCAGGTCGCTCTCCCGGGCGGAAGGGTGAAGGGAGAGGACAGGAACTTTGAGGCCACGGCAATCCGGGAGACGAAAGAGGAGGTGGGGGTCGAGCTGACGCATTCGGCTTTTCTTGGGTACCTTGGGAAGTATCAGCCAAGGACCAGGAGTATCTGGGTCGTGGCCGCGATGTTCTCCCTGGACGCCATCCCTCCGGTGACACCCAACCGGGAAGTGGCATCGTACAAGTGGGTACCATTCCGCCAGGTCATGGCGCTCGAGAACCGCACGAGACACGTCTTAACCCGAGATGGAGTGCCGATAGTCTTTCCGGCGTTCAAGTTTGAGGACTATCTCGTCTGGGGGCTCACCGAGAAGATACTCGGTACCATAACAGACGCTGCGAGGAAGCGCGCTGCGGCTTAGCTGCGCCTCATGCGGCCGGGACGAGTGCCTGCTGCTTCTGCGCCCTGGACCTCTTGACCTCGCCGCGTTCGTACGGGAAGACAATCCACTTGTCGACGACCTTCAAAGAAAAGTCGGGGGCGAAGGTACTCCAGGGCTTCGTGAAAAGCACGGCGGTCTTCATGGAACTCGGTCTTTGGCTCAACAGGTACTCCGTTATGGACTCCATTGTCTCTCCTCCGTCCACAAGGTCGTCAACGACCAGGACCCTCTTCCCGGTGATGTTCTCCGTAATGGTCGACAATATCTTGGGCTTGGTCCTTTCGCCGACATCTGTATAGGACTTGACGTTAAGAAAGTCCACTCTCACGCCGAGAGTGTCAGCGACCACCATGGCAACCGGCATGCCTCCTCTGGCTATCCCTATCACGAGGTCAAATCTCTCACCGCTCGCAACGACTTCGTCGGCCAGTTTGGTCACCAACTCGCCATATTGGGACCAGCTCAGGTAGTTCAGCCTCGGCAATATTGAACCATCGCGGAGACCAGCTAAAAAGGGTTCAACTGGACGGGCCTGAGACACTCGTGTTCACCGGCGAAATGACGACCGTCTGTTTGGCGCCTCTCAGTCGCGAAACGTAAATTCCTGCAAACATAACGCAAATCCCCAGCACGGAGAAGGCCGTGGGTAGCTGGTCTGTGAGGATCGACTGGATTATCACCGTTGTCGCGGGAACTGCGAAAACGAGGGTCGTGATCTTGCCAACGGTCTCCATCCTCAACATCGCGCTCCACACAAGGAGTGAAGTGACGCCGCCTATGAGCGACACGTATCCTAGGTCTATGAAGAAGCCTGGCGTCGGATTGAGAAAGAAGACGAATGGTATGAGGGGAAGATAGAAGAGACCTCCAACGAAGAACTGGGTGGCAACAGTCCTCACTGGGTCCTGGACTCTCAGCTTGCGGATGTACACAGAATAGAGGGCCCAGAAGAACGCGTTTCCGAAGCTAAGCACAGCGCCGAGAGCGGAGCCCCCAGAGCTCACGAGAGCCAGACCGTAAATCGCGACTCCCGTGAAGCCCACCAGAGCTCCCGTCCAGACCAGCGGCGTCACGCGCTCCTTGATCAAGAGCACGGACAGGGGGATTGCGAAGAGTGGCATCGTGTAGCTGAGGACTGCAGACTGCGCTGGTGAAACGTATTCCAGGCCGTAGATCCAGATTGCGCTGCTGAGGAATGTGAAGAACGAGAGAAGTACTGTATCCCTGTTGAGGATTGGCCTGAAGTTCCGCGCTATGACGAAGCAGATAGCCGCCGCGATGAAGTAGCGGATACCCATGAACGTCATGGGGTCGACATACTTCAGTCCGTCTTTGGCGAACTGGTACTGCAGGCTCGACATCAGGACATAGGGGACGAGGTACGTCAGTAGCTTCCGTTGCTCGGGCATCTAATGCGAAGGGGCGCAGCCCGTCGGTTCATAAGTTAGTCGAACCGCGAGATGAATCGAGAAAGATAAAACCAGAGGACCTTCCGAACACGCGAATGGCATGCGAGTCATCCTAGACAGCGTACACTCACAGGTGCCGGAAACAATTGCGAAGCTGGACCGTAGGTTCGACATCGTCGTCAGCCTCGACTCTCACCTTGATGTCTCGCTAGGAGGCGACGACCTGCTTTACCCCAGAGAGCTTCATGTGATAGCTGCGAGGACTGGTGCACATACGAAAATCGCTGAGGTCACGCATGCTCCTGTAATCGTAGCGATACCAGAGGAGATGATGGTGGCGCACGCCTCGGATATCGAGTCGAAGCTTCCCAGCGACTTGAGAATACCGGACAGCACGGAGTCTGTCGCCTCCGTGGTCGACTTCCTGTATCGCGAGAGGGGAATCAGCATCTTTCAGAGCCCGCCTCGGAGTCTGCTGGAACTCGTCCCGAAGTTGAAGGACAGACCTTGGCTTCTGGACATTGACGTGGACTATATGCAGGAGATGCAGGACGAGTGTTACACCAGGATAGTCGACGCACAGCCAGGAGTCCTGCAGCCGATAGAGCGTGTCATCGAATTCGTGCGAAGCACCAGGCCGGAGGTGATAACGGTCTCGGAAGCGAAACTATCTGCGGTTAGGGCAGAAGGTAGCTCGATTTCCAAGCTCCTGAAGAGCTTCAGGAATATGGGGTGCCAGGTGGAGGAGGACTCACTGTTGGACGACGCGAGCGTCATAAGAGGGATCTCTGTCTGCAATGAATTCTACAGCACTGTGTCGACAGTCCTCATGCGCAAGCACGTCGGGGAGATGATGGAAGGCGACTTCCAAGGTTTCAAGCGCGACGAGAAGGCCGCCGCGAGAGACTTCTTCGCGCGCAAAGGATACGTCTCGCGTTTCGACAAAGCTCCCGCTAAGTAGAATATGGTGGGCCGGGAGTGATTCGAACACTCGACCTTCGCTGTGTAAGAGCTTGACGGATTCCACTCTGACGTCCTAGACCAGGCTGAACGACCGGCCCGATTTTCGTAGATGCGAATCGGCTCCCTAAATAAGGCTTGGAGAGGTTGAGAATCGATTAGCAGCGACAAATCCTTAAATAGAATCCGCGGAGCCGGATTTTCTGAGTGTTGCGAATGCGAGGGGATCAACTTCATGGGAGCTGGTTCAGTTCATTATCATTCGCATGGAACGTACGTTAATCTCGGAAAATAAATCGCCTGTTTACTCGGTTCTGACGTCTTTTGCGCGTATGACAACTACTAGAGGTGTCACGTACGACTAGACAGCTGAAACTGGCCCTCCCAAAGGGCTCATTGGAGAAGGCGACATTCGAACTTTTCCAGAAGGCCTACTACCGGATTTCCGGGCAGGACCGGACCTATCATCCGTACATCAGCGACCCGGACATCGAGCTCAGGATACTCCGTCCGCAGGAGATTCCTGTCTACGTAGCGGACGGCGTCCAGGACGTCGGGATCACAGGAATCGACTGGATCCGTGAGACCGGCGCGAACGTCGAGAAGGTCATAGACCTCGAGTACGGCAAAGTGAAGATCGTCACGGCGTTCCCAAAGTCAGCACCGTACGAAAAGGCCGCCGAACTGCTCGAGGACTTTTGGAAGAAGGGCAAGGACGTCAGGGTCTCGGCCGAGTACCTCAACATAACTTCGGAGTACCTGAAGTCAATCCCCGCGTACAAGAAAATCTTCGGCAAGAAGGAGCCGATGATAATCACCCCGTGGTGGAGGAAGGGGGACAACTCGAAGGCGAGGATATACCTCTCTTTCGGGGCCACGGAGGCCAAGCCGCCGGAGATTGCCGATGTCATCGTCGATGTCACAGAGACCGGGACGACCCTGGAGCAGAACAACCTGAGACAAGCCGAAACGATAATGACATCGACGGCCCACCTCGTCACCAACAAGGCAGTCCTAAAGGAGCCGTGGAAGAGGGAGAAGATCCACGACCTCAAGATAATGCTGAGAGGAGTCACCGAGGCGCAGAAGAAGCTGCACATCTTCGTCAACGTCAAGGAGGAGAACCTGCAGAAGCTTCTGTCGGAGCTGGTCGCGCTGAAGAGGCCGACCATCAGCCCGCTCTCCGAGAAGGGCTGGTACGCGGTCAACACCGTAATCAGCAGGAACGACCTCACGAAGATGCTTCCGACGCTGAGAAGACTCGCGCAGGGCTTGGTCGTCCACGAACCACAGCAGATTCTCTCTCTCGAAGAGTATGCGGGAGCAAAAGACACAGATGAGTGAGATTCTCCCTCCAGTCGACGCCGATGGGGAGGACCCGCAAGCCTTCGTCGCGAAGGTGAGGAGTAGAGTACGCGACCAGACAGCCGTAGAAGCGGATGTAGCGAGGATAGTCGAACGGGTCCGGAAGGGTGGCGACAAGGCACTGAAGGAGCTGACCAGCGAGTTCGACCGCGCCAAGATACGGGGAATAAGGGTCGAGGAATCGGAGATCAGGAGCGCGGTGGAGACGGTCGACCCGAAGCTTCTCGACGCGCTGCGATACTCACTGAACAGGATCGGGAAGACCCAGGGGCAGCTCCTGAGACGCCTGTCCTATTCCTACGTCTCGGACGGCTTCGTCGTCCGGACCGAGGTCAGGCCTCTGGAATCGGTCGGCTGCTACATTCCGGGTGGCAGGGCCGCGTACGCCAGCTCCGTCCTTATGACCGCCGGCGTCGCGAAGATGTCCGGCGTCGGAAGGGTCGTGGTTTGTTCTCCTCCCACGTCCGAGGGGAAGGTCAGTCCGGCAATCCTGGCAGCCGCAATCATCTGCGGAGTAGACGAAGTCTACAGGGTGGGTGGCGCGCAGTCCATCGCCGCGATGGCCTACGGCACCGAGTCGGTTAAGAAAGTCCAGAAGATCGTCGGTCCGGGTGGGCTTTACGCATCCGTGGCGAAGAGGCTGGTCTCCAGGGATGTGCCGATTGACTTCTTCGCGGGGCCGACTGAGCTGGTGGTCGTGGGGGACGAATCGACTAATGCCAAGGCCGCAGCCTGGGACCTGGTCGGACAGGCCGAACACGGAGAGGAGACTTTCTGCGCGTTCATCACTTGGGACAAGAAGATGGCAGAGAAAGTACGCGCCGAGGTTGGACGGCTAGCCAGGGGAGTAGAGAGACGCGAGTTCGTCCAAGGAGCCCTAGGGCGTGGATTCACAGCAGTCTGCAAGGACGAGAGGGAGGCCGCTGACCTCATCAATGCGATAGCCCCCGAGCACCTCGAGATCCTCGCGAGGGATGCACGGGGTTTTGCGCAGAACATCGACAATGCCGGACTTGTGCTGCTAGGGGAATATGCACCCTGCGCCGCCAGCGACTATTGTGTCGGCACGGACCACGTAATCCCTACCGATGGTTATGCGAAGCTGAGGTCCGGACTCTCGGTACTAGACTTTGTGAGGCTCAACTGGACCGTGGAAGGGACGAAGTCTGGGCTGAAGGCTGTCCTTCCGTCCCTAGAATCCCTCGCCATGGCCGAAGGTCTCCCGAATCACTTCAGGTCCGTCGAATCGAGGTTCAAGAGATGAACACCGGATACGGGGTCACTAGGTTCAAGGACGGGGACGTCTTCGCCTCTTCCTCGACCATGGAGAAACTGGCCAAGGTGGACGCCGTCGTCTTCGACTGCGACGGGACCCTCATAGATGTCAGTAGGTCCTACGACGCAAGCATAGTGAAGACAGCGTCTTTCATGGTCAGGGAATTCCTCGGCAGGCCCATACCGATAGAGCGGGTCAGTGGGAGACTCATACAGGAGATCAGGCGCACTGGCGGCTTCAACAGCGACTGGGACATGACCTACGCGCTAAGCATGTTCTCCGTGGCCGCATCGGATGCCGCTGGGCCTGCGGAAAGTCTTACTCGGCTGGAGAGCATCGTCGCCGACTTCGCTTCAGGAGAAAGGGCGGGCTGGAGATCGGTGGAACCGTACCTCGAGTCCTCGGGACTGGGGTCGAAGTCTGTGAAGGAGATGCGCAGTTTCCTAGGCTACCCTGGAAGCCCCCTAAGGACTAGGATGACGGGGGCGTTCGACCGACTCTACTACGGCGAGAGCCTCTTCGAGCGCGTGTACGGAGCGAAACCCCAAGGAAGCCCCCGCAAGGGACTGATAGACCTCGAGAAGCTCATCGTGACCAAGGAAAGCCTCGACATCCTCAGCCGGAGCATCGGGAAGAAGAGAATCGCCATGGCGACAGGCCGGCCGTTCGTGGCCGTCGAGTACACCATGGGGAGGCTCCTCGACTACTTCGACAGGGACGCGTCGGTGTACATAGGAGACGGGGACATATCTCCAGGACTCGCACCAAAACTGGCGAAGTACAGGAAGCCCAGCGGCGAGAGCCTCAAGCTGGCGAGGCGGGAGTTCGGGTCAGAGGTCATGCTCTATATCGGTGATTCGGCCGAGGACAGGCTGATGGTGAAGAACGCCGGGGCACCGGAGGATGCCATACTATTCGCGGGAATCTACGGGACATCCTTCAGCGAGAAGGACCAGCTATCTTATTTCACTGGGACCGGCTCGGATCTCGTGGCGAAGGACGTGAATCAGGTCGTGAAGGTGCTGGAGATGGCTAAGAATTGAGGAAGGCGAAGATCAGCAGAAAGACGAAGGAGACGCAAATCGACGTCGACGTGAACATCGACGGAAACGGCGTCGGGGACTCGAAGACAGGAGTGAAGTTCCTCGACCACATGCTCGATGCATTCACGGCACACAGCCTGATCGACCTGAAGGTGAGAGCGAAGGGTGACCTGCAGCACCACTTGGTAGAGGACGTCGCGCTCGCCGTGGGACAGGCTCTGAGCTCAGCTCTGGGAGACAGGTCCGGGATAGCCCGTTTCGGCAGCGCTGTGATCCCCATGGATGACGCTCTAGCGCTCGTCGCGGTGGATCTCGTCAAGCGGCCCTACGCGTCGGTACAGCTCGGGCTAGAGAGGGTGATGGTCGAGGACGCCCCGAGGGAGGACCTGGAACACTTCTTCGTGTCACTGAGCAGTAGCATAGGCTCGACCGTCCATGTGAAGGTACTCGATGGGAAGAACGACCACCACAGGTACGAGGCGGCCGTGAAGGGGCTCGCTGTCGCATTCCGAGCGGCGGCTACATACGACCCCCGACGGGGTGGCAAGACTCCTTCGTCCAAAGGTAAGATGTAGCTTGCGCTTCCTGATATTCAACTATGGGGCAGGCAACCTCTTCAGCATACGGTCCGCGCTGAAGAAGGAAGGAGTGGCATCCAGCGTCACGAAGACCGGCGAGGGCATGAAGAAGGCTGACGCCCTCGTGCTTCCGGGTGTGGGGAGCTTCGACCAAGCGTGCAGCAAGCTCCCCATGTCCGACCTGAAGGACCAGATCGAGGGAGGGAAGCCCGTTCTGGGGGTGTGCCTCGGGCTTCAGCTGTTCTTCGCGTCAAGCGAGGAGGGGTCTCGGGAGGGGCTCTCTCTTCTGGACGGAGTGGTAAGGCGGTTCCCGCCGAAGGTCAAGGTCCCGCAGATTGGCTGGAACACGCTTGACGTTACGCGAAGTTCGAGGCTGGTCGAGGGCGTGCCGACGAACTCCTGGGTGTACTACGTGAACTCGTACTATCCCCAGACCGAAGGAAGATGGGTAGCGGCGAAGAGCACCTACGGTGTGAGATATCCAGCCATGGTCGAAGACCGGAACATCTTCGGCACCCAATTCCACCCAGAGAAATCGGGTTCGGCGGGAAGGAAGGTCCTCCAGAATTTCATCGGGGCAGTGAAGAAGTGAGATGGAGCTCTGGGCAGCGATAGACCTCATGGAAGGCTCGGTCGTGACCCTGCTTCAGGGCCGGTCCGAGGACAAGACCGTATGGGAGGGGACTCCGGTCGAGTTCGCCAGGAGATGGCAGGGGGAGGGCGCCGACGGGATTCACGTGGTCGACCTAGACGCGGCCTTCGGCACAGGGAACAACGAAAAGGTCGTGTCCACAATCGTCGACGCAGTCGAGATTCCCGTCGAGCTGGGGGGAGGTATAAGGTCGGCCGAGGCGGCGCGAAGGTGGCTGGAGGAAGGCGTCGCGAGGGTGGTGATTGGAACTATCGCATATCGACAACCTCAGGAGCTACAAAAGATACTCTCTGCGAACGGCGCCGAGAAGCTGGTGGTCGCAGCGGATTATCGGGACGGCGATGTCGTCGTGAAAGGATGGAAGGAGGGAGAAGGGACGTCGGTCTTTGCAGCGGCAGACATGTTCGAGAAGGCGGGTGTGACAAACCTGCTGGCGACTTCCGTGGGAAGGGACGGGATGGCTAAAGGTCCTGACGTAGAGACGATCAGGAGACTCTCGACCGAGAGCAAGATGGAGATAATCGCGTCTGGCGGAATCAGAAACCTCGACGATCTGCTCTCACTTGAAGAGGCCGAGGCGAACGCGGTCGTCATAGGCCGGGCGCTCTACGATGGAGGGCTGAAGCTCGGCGATTACGAGAAGAGCGGGTTCTGATGACGCTCGCGAAGAGAATCATCCCCTGTCTGGATGTGAAGAACGGCCGAGTGGTGAAGGGAGTGAACTTCGAAGGCCTGCGAGATGCCGGCAATCCGGTCGAGCTCGCTGAGAGGTACCGAGATGAGGGTGCTGATGAGATAGTGTTCCTGGACATAACCGCAAGCCTGGAGAAGAGGGCGACCCTGAGGGCGCTCGTGAGGAAAGTGGCGGCGAACCTAGACATCCCGTTCACGGTGGGTGGAGGAATCAGGAGCATGAGCGACGCAAGGCTCGCCCTCGTGAGCGGAGCCGACAAGGTTGCCGTGAACACCGCCGCCATCCAGAACCCCGGGCTGATAACGAAGCTTGCCGATGTCTTCGGCTCCCAGTGCGTCGTCGTGGCAATCGATGCGCGGAACAAGGGAGGGAGATACGGGGTCTCCAGTCACTCGGCCACCAGGCACACCGAACTGGACGCGGTCGAGTGGGCGGTCGAGGCAGCGAGAAGGGGCGCAGGAGAACTTTTGGTGACATCGATAGACAGGGATGGGACGAAGAAGGGCTACGACCTGGAACTGCTGGGCGCGATAACAGCGCACGTGAACGTGCCGGTGATCGCGAGCGGCGGGGCCGGAACCCTGAAGCACTTTCTCGAGGCCCTGCGGGACGCGAATTGCGACGCGGCGCTTGCAGCTTCGCTCTTCCACTACGGGGAGCTTACGGTCCGCCAGGTGAAAGATTATCTGGACGCAAACGGGGTGGTCGTAAGGAATTGAGCACAGCTGTAATCACTGAAGTGGACTTCGCAAAGGGAGACGGATTGGTGCCCGTCGTGACGCAGGACGCCAAGTCGGGCAAGGTCCTCATGGTAGCCTATGCGAACAAGGAAGCGGTTGAACTGACGCTGAAGACCCACATGGCGCACTACTGGAGCCGGAGCAGGAACAAGCTCTGGAAGAAAGGCGAGGAGTCTGGGAACGTGCAGAAGGTCCACGATGTTCTGATAGACTGCGACGGGGATACGCTGCTCTACGTGGTGGACCAGACCGGTCCCGCCTGCCACACTGGTAACGAGACCTGCTTCTTCAGGAAGCTGTAATCGCAGTCCTTTCGAAGAGGGAAATAGGAGGCTAGATAATCCGTCAAACCGATGCCGGGATTCAATTCCGACTTGCATCCGCTACGTTATGTCCAGTTGCCGCTGAAGAGATTCTTTGAAATCGAAACGACGGGCCGCACCTTTGTACGAAAAGGAGTCTTTTCTTAGGAAGGGAGGCAGGTCGTACGTAAGGAGGGTTGCTGTTATTCAATCTATGTCGGAACGCAGCACCCGTTGAAATTCCACCAAGTTGGAGCCAACGACCCAGAGGAAGGGATTGGGCTCGAAAGGGAGCTCTAGGGTTACGATGTTAGATGGCGCAGGGGGTGGGACTTCCGTCCGAAGCTTGGACTTCGGATTTCGAACCCACGAGTCCTTGCGAACAATGGATTAGCAATGTGGGGACATCTTAGTCCTATCCATCGCCATGCCAGGCTTGGCTACCCCTGCCCGATGTCGACCCGAGACCATCGGCGATTTAAGGACTCTCGGGGTCAGTTGTAGACACCTTAGGGAGCGCCCGTCTGCCTCGGTGTCGCGTCCACGAGCACACTGCAGAACCTGTCCCTTTGCGGCGAGACCTCTCCCGCATCCGGGGGCCACCAGGCCGATGAGACCAGCCCGTCTACTACGGGAAGCCGACGGATCTTATGCTGCGCCATCATCTCGAGAGCATCCTCTATGGTCAGGAGATGCGCTGAAACGTCTGAAAAGGTGTAATTTCACCGCTCGGTTTCCCGATGGCACCGAAACCCGTCCTTTTTGTCTGGATTCGTCCCAGATTAGGCCGATAGTGCCTTATCGGATGAGTCTCGAGGGAACCAGAGCCGCCAAGACCCTGCGAATCTTTGGCGCACTCGGGATGGGCTCCTTCAACAACTCGAAGGCGTTCGATGGCCTTCCCTTCTCATAGAGGATGTACTCAGCGTGCGCCCAGCCGAGAGGGCTGGCCCATGCCACGTATCCAGGAGCCTTCATGTTGTGGACGTTGCCATCTATCTTCCTGATGCCGTTGATTATCCGGTCCCCGAATTCGAGCTCGTTCGACTTCCATTCTTCATACCCGGCCACCGGCGCTACCTTCTCCGCAATGAACGAATCCTGAGTCAGGATCGAGTCTAGAAAGCGGAAACAGGCCTCCTGCTTCTCTCTGATGCCAAGTTGCCTGTAGAAGCCCGCCGCCCAGATGGTGAAGAACGGCCAGGATGCGCCTGTCCCTCCCGTGTACCAATGCCAGTCGTGTACTATCTCGAAGTCCTCGAATCTGTTGAACCCTCCGATGGGACTATTCCAGAGCGTGTTTTCGAGGACCTTCAGTGTCCTCTCGAGCACGTCTGTCTTCTCGCAGATTCCAAAGTAGAACGGCGCGAGCTGACTCATATCAGGCGCCCTAACTCTCTCGCCCGATCTCCTCATGACCTTCATGAAGCATCCCCTCTCCGGGTCATACAGCTGCTCGAGCAGGTTGAAGTAGAGCTTCCTTGCTCTGAGGAGCCACCCTTCCTGAAGCTCGGGTCGACCCATCGCCTCGGCCATGCGGGATGCATCGAGGAGACCCTTCACCGCGGCAGAGTTCGTCCAGATTTCGTACCCCTCCTCAAGCTCGCGAGTCTCGTGGATCGAATTGGTGGTGAATACGAGACCACGGTCTTTGTCGATGGTGCGGCAGGTGAAGTTGGCGCATTCCTGGACTAGACTCCACATCTCACTGAGGAATTGTCTGTCGCCAGACTGTGAGTATGTGTCATAGATTCCCTGGAGGACTATCGGCGTCGTGTCCAGCTCGTGCTCGTTTGTGACGTACGGGAGACCCCTGTTATACCGCTGATAGAACTCTCCCTGCGGCCTGCGGACTTTCGTAAGAAACCTGTAAAATCTCTTGGACCTGTCAAACTCCGAAAAGCGATTGAGGGCCATCGTCATGAAGACTGCGTCCCTTGGATAGACATACGGATAGACGTCATCCCTCAGTGTCGCCGTTATTCCACCGTCTTCTTCCTGGAGGCCCTTGATGATGGCAAGGCTTCGGTCTAGGAGAGCGGGGCTCGGCATCAGCACCTAGGTTTTTGTATTCTCTTATAATTCCTATGAAGGCCCGTTCCGTAGGCATTAAGCCTGACAATATGGCGGCAGACCCGCCGGAGTTCGTCACCCCGACCTTCCCCAGTCCCGCACATCGAACGGTCCTCCACGTAGACGCAGCAGCGTAGCCGCGTCACCTTAGGGCTGCTCCCTCCCGGACCTCGCCCGGTTCGGCAATCAAGAGTCAAAGCCCCTCCTTCGAGGAGCCTGCCCCTCATGGCCACCCGCTTCGGCGTGAGATCAACCCATTCGAGCGCGTAGGTAGAAGGAGAGATGGCTTGACCCGACGGTTACTGGCACTCCATGTAGCCGGTTTGAGTAGGGGAGACGACTAGCCTCCCAGCCCTCCCTGCCACCAAGTCCAGCTATCATCCGGGAGTATATTTAGTGTTCCCACGTTCTCGTTGGCTAGCTTGGGGTTAAGTTCTCCGGACGGCAGTGGACAGCCGGTAATCCTCAGAGTGTATGCCTCGAAGCCGAGTTTGCGTCGTGAAACGCAGGCCCGGCAGAACCTTTAGTGTGTTGCTGGACCAGTTCCTTCATCCTGCAGACGCTGCACGTTCCGCTCGAGGATGGCTTTCCGCACTTGGAACACGAGACGAGCTTGGGCCCCTCCAAGGGAGAGAGCTTCGAGGAGACCTGTACTGCGGAGTTGAATAGGACATTCTTCATCCCAGGATGCTTGGCCTCGAGCTCGTTGAGATAATCGCGGACCTCGCTCCTGAGGGC
>JASHPA010000197.1 GCA_030038365.1 Nitrososphaerales archaeon | reverse complement strand
TGCTCTCCGCACTCGGGGTGAAAGGCACCCTGCAGCTCGCCGGCCTGCTCTTCTCCGCGGAGGCACGGCAGACCCTCTCATCCCTCGCGCAGGGTCCCAAAGCCTAGCAAGGTATATGTGGCAGTGCCCGGGAGCCCGTCCAGTTTGTCCCAGAAGAGTATCACGCTCCCGACCTGTACGTCGTGCAACAGGCCGATAATGCCCCGTGAGGAGGCGTCGCGCTTCTACTGCCCCAACTGCCACCAAGTCTTCATATGGCGGTGCGAGAGGTGCAGGAAGTTCTCCAGGAAGTACAAGTGCATCAGTTGCTCGTTCGAAGGCCCCTAGACCAGGTCCGTCTCAACCTTCGCTGACCCTCCTCTTACCACTTTCCCTGCTCTGGGTCTCGCGGCTGTTCCCTGCAAGCATCTCCATCTGTCTCATCTCCGATGGACGTCTTCTGAACCGGGTGGTCGACCTAGTCTCTCAGGCGACATTCCGCGTCCCAGCCACGCGATTTCTGCGCCCTGTCAATTCGTCTGGACTCTTTCGAGAGGTTGCCCTACAGGGGACACCTTCTGTCTAGCCACCTTGCTCTGGTAACGGCCCTCAAGATTCTCCTTGGAGAACCGGACGGTAATGACGAGGTAACCACGGCTACTTCCGGAGGTCCTGCAGGGCCGATCGTCCCTCCGCGTCTCTCAGACCGCGCTCACGGCATTCATGGCTTTGCGAGACATCATCCGATTGGGGTCGCCGCGGCTGAACCTTCGATCACCGGCGCTCCTTCTTGTCACACTGAAAGCGACGGAACTACAACGCAGGAGCGGTTCAATCTTTATCAACATTGTCGTTCGAGGGGTGCTGAACATCCGATGGGCTCTTATGTCATAAGGATCAAGGTTCTCCCGACGGGACCCGAGGTGCCATACAACGCGTTCCTCGAGGGGGTCAAGGGCAATCTCACCTCAGAGATGAGCCTCAGGTCGTCCAAGGAGGAACCGATAGCCTTCGGCCTCTACGCTCTGGTGGCCGACATCGTCGCGCCCGACGAAGAGGGCATGATCGACAAGGTCGAAAAGGCAGTCTCTGGCGCCCCGAACGTTGCCCAGTACGAGGTCACGGGCGTAAGCAGGATGTCGAGCACCCTGAAGGTTTGAAGCTTTAATACAGGACCGGTTTCCGGACCTCTCTCCGGAACGGTTCGATCCAGATGAAACCTCCACTGCGTTATCGCGTCTTCGAGTTCATCAAGGACAAGAAGGCTGCCACCGACGATGAGATACTGGACTTCATCAACAAGTCCGACAGCTACTCGGTACACGAGCTGAACAAGTGCCTCATGGACCTCGAGATACTGGGGGCTATCAGCATCAGGTGGGTCGCGAAGGAGAAGCGCCGCGTCGAGTTCGTCGAGACGCCCTTCGAGCCCACGATGTACGGCGAAGGTTAATTTTATCCGAACGAGGACCTCGGCCCCATGGGCGTAGACCTCGGCGACATCATCCCGAGGAGGAAGACCGAGCTCAAGGAGCTCTCCAACAAGAAGCTAGCCGTAGACGCCTACAACGCCCTCTACCAGTTCCTCGCGATAATCCGAGGGGTGGGAGGCGAGCACCTCAAGGACTCGCAGGGTCGCGTCACGAGCCACCTGAGCGGCCTGTTCTACAGAAACATCAACCTGATGGAGCTCAACATAAAGCTGGTCTACGTGTTCGACGGGGCCCCGCCCGAGCTCAAATCGGAGGAGATACAGAGGAGGAAGCAGGCCAAGGTCGAGGCTACGCGCCAGTACCACGAGGCCGTGGCCGCCGGGGACATGGAGAACGCAAGAAAGTACGCGGAGGCCTCGACGTCGATAAGGCACGACATGGTCGCCGAGTCGAAGCAGCTCCTCGACGCCATGGGCATACCGTGGTACGACGCCCCTTCCGAAGGGGAGGCTCAGGCCTCGGTCATGGCTGCCGAGGGGACCGTCGACGGCGTGGCTTCGCAGGACCACGACTCGCTCCTGTTCGGAGCCCCGCTCCTCGTAAGGAACGTCACGATCTCGGGGAGGCGCAGGCTGCCCAGCAAAAACGTCTTCGTGGAGATCGAGCCCGAGTCGATATCGCTCTCGGAGACCCTCCAGACCCTTCAGATAACCAGGGAACAGCTAGTCGACCTTGGCATTCTCCTTGGTACGGACTTCAACCCGGACGGGTTCAAGGGGATCGGGCCAGCGAGGGCTCTGAAGTTCATAAAGACGTACGGCTCTCTCGAGAAGGTAGAACCGCTGAAGGAGGAGCTCGCGAAGCTGGACTATCCTGCCATCCGGAAGATCTTCCTCTCTCCTCCGGCTGACAAAGGCATCAGACCGGTCTGGAAGGACTACAACGCTAGGGCGGTCGAAGAGTTCCTTGTCCGCGAGCACTCGTTCTCCGCCGAGAGAGTGGAGGCGGCCTCGAAGAGGATAGTCAAGATGGAGAGCTCCCGGTCGGACACTTTGGAGAAGTGGTTCGGGTAGCTCACTCTACCCCGAGAAACTCTTCGAGGGTCTTCGCCAGCAGCGTCGGGTTGCTCTTCGTCTCCTCGCCGAGGGTCCTGCTCGGGACGTCGCCGTAGTCGTGCCCCGGATAGATCATCGTAGCGGGCGGAAGCTTCGCGAGCACTTCGTGCAGGCTGTGGTACATCTCGTCGGGTGACCCTCCAGGTAGGTCGGTCCTGCCGCAGTTCCCGATGAAGAGCGTGTCCCCGGTGAACACCTTCTGTCCGTCGTAGAGGCAGATGCTGTCGGTAGTGTGTCCGGGGGTATAGATGACGCGGACAGTCTTCTTCCCGAGGGTTAGCACGTCGCCATCGTCCACGAGGACGTCTGGACCGATGTCAGAGTTCCTGTGCGCCACCAGCTTCGAACCAAGCTTCTGGGCCAGTTCCCTTATCGTGGCCGTGTGGTCGAAGTGATGATGGGTCGCGACCACATACAGTACCCTCGCATCCTCGTTCTTGGCCGCCCTGATCAGCGGAGCGGTCTCCCACCCTGAATCGACGGCGATCGCCTCCCCGCTCTCCTTGTCGACGAGCAGATAGTCGAGGTTCCTCATCGGACCTACGGGGACCCGGACCGCCTTCAGCGCTTCAGTCGATGCCAATCGGAGCGACCACGACGTCGCCCGTGTATTCATCCTTTCCTCGCAGGCCCGTCTTCGCCCTGTGCAGGGCGACCGTGAGGTCTGCCCTCACCGTCGTTCCGGAAGCGTCCCCTGTGAGCGGGTCGAGCCCCGAAGGGACGTCTACCGCGACCTTGGCCGCCCCCGAGTCGTTGATCATGCGGACTGCCGTCGCGGCAGGCTCCCTGAGCTCCCCGTGGACGCCGGTGCCGAGTATCGCATCGATTATCACGTCGGAACGCTCGAAATACTTCCGATGCTTCTTCAGGCTTTCCTCGTCCCCCACGGAGACTACCATCGGCTCGACGCGCTCCCAGTTCTTCCTCGCTTCCTCCGTCTTTATCGCAAAAGGTCCGCCGAGGAGGATCACCAGCACGTTCCATCCCTTCTTCTTCAGGTACCTTGCGGCCACGAACCCGTCGCCACCATTGTTCCCGGTCCCGCAGACCACCATCACGCGCCGGACGCCCTCCGGACGGTATCTCTCGTCCACGACCGATGCTACGGCCCTGCCTGCGTTCTCCATCAGAGCCTCGACCCCGAGTCCTCTGGACGCGGCCTCCTCCTCGGCCCTCCGCATCTCCTCGGGTGTGACGTAGTCCACAAAGGTATGCGGTGAAACTATGTTTATCAATCTCTCCGGCCGCGCCGGCCATCGATGCCCAAGAAGCTCGGGCCCGGCAGACCTGTCTCGGACTCGGCGGTCGCTTCGATCCGGATAATGATGCCGACGGACGCGAACATCCGCGGTAACGTCTTCGGAGGCTCCATCCTCAAGTACATGGACGAGATAGCGGCGGTCGCGGCCTTCCGCCATGCCCGACGGAACGTCGTCACCGCTTCGATCGACAGGATGGACTTCCTTGCGCCCGTCTACCTCGGCGACCTGCTCATCCTGAAGGCGTCGGTGAACTACGTGGGCAAGACTTCGATGGAGATAGGCGTCCGCATAGAGGCCGAGAACCCTCTCACGGGGCGCACGACGCATACGGCATCCTGCTTCCTCACCTACGTCGCCCTCGACGCGAAGGGTCGTCCCACCCCCGTGGAACCCATAGTCCCCGTGACGCGTGAGGAGAAAAGGAGGTTCCGCGAGGCGGTAACCAGGAGGAGGATCCGCCAGGTCGAGAGGGCGGAGCTGCGGAAGCTTTCGGTTGATTAGCCGCTCAACTATTGTAGAGCCTTTCGCTATTATCCACCCTGCAGCCTCACTTTGCCGTGGTCAGCGTATCTGAGGCATTCGACCTCGCCAGGAGCGGCAACAGGGAGGCTGCGGCGAACGTCCTGAGACAGGAATTCCGGAGGCTGCAGTCTCCGAACCAGAAGGTGGAGCTGTGTGAATGGATAGCGGCATGCTTCGAGAACCTTGACGACTACGAGCAGGCGGCCGAGTGGTATGAGATGGCCGGGACGCTCTCTCTGTCCGAGATAGGTTCACCGCTCTCGAACGCCCTGATGGCCATCACCGAGTACGAGAAGGCACTCTATTGCCGCGAGAAAGGGGACGACCCGGAGCCGATAGAGGAGTGCATGCGCGTGATAAGCGACCTGAGGCACGTGTACTCTGCTTCGTAAAGGCGCCTACGCGCTACCATCGAGAGCCTTCCTTCTGTTGACGGTCTTCGTGTAGCACTCACCGCAGATCATCTCCTCCTTCATCCCGACCTTGAACGGCTTGGCGTCCTTGCCCAGCTCTTCGTCGCAGAGGTAGCATCTCAGTTCCAAGCTGTCACCCTCGAGCCTTCGAAACGCGTCTCTTCACTAGGCTGCCCCTCCCCTTGAAGTGCCAAACCTCAGCGTCCGCGTCAAACGCCTCTGCCCATTTAACCAATTCCATAAGCTCATCCTTCTTGACCCTTGCCTCCCCGTTCTTCACCTGGACGAGCAGCACCTTCCCGTCCTTGGCAGCGAATATGTCCACCGGGCTGTGCGACCCGGCGCTCCTCCCTACCACCCAGCCTTCGACCCTGAGGAGCTCCATCACCCGGTATTCCTTCGCGCGCCCTCTGTTGTACTGGTGGTTAACCAAGGACGATCATCCCGCCCGCGCTGCACTGGCTACGCTGTCCACTCCCGCCCACCCCTTCTTCCGCCACCATTGATATCCTCTACGCCTGCTGAAAAGCACTAACCCCTACGTTCAGCAAGCTTATGTCCAGGCCCGGGTTCCCCGACCCTCGTCGTATATTGAACATGACAGCGGCGGAGAAGTCGCTGGAGGGGATAGAGCGCAACCTCCAGCAGACCCTCGAAAGGCGGGAGAGGATGCTGAAGACCAGCAGGGACGTGATACTGGCGAGCTCCAGGGCGATAGTCTTCCTGCACTCGGGGAAGGAGCCACAGGCGAAAGGTGAGGTCGAGAAGGCCAGAGAGCTCCTCGAGGCCATGAGGAAGGACGCCAAGGGAGGCCTGTCGCGATACCTCGTCTCGCCCGAGACCGAGTATGTCGAGGCCTCGGTCGTCCAGTCGGTCGTCCTGGGCAAGCCCGTGCCGGATGCCGACAGCCTGGGGGTCTCTGACGACGCATACATCCTGGGGTTGCTCGACAGCGTAGGGGAGCTCAAGAGGATGCTGCTCGTCTCGATAACCGAGGGCGACGCGAAGAGGACGAAGGACTACTTTGCGATGATGGAGAGGCTCTACGCGGTCCTCTCGCCATTCGCCGTCTTCGACAACGTAGTCAATGGGGTGAGGAGGAAGATCGACGTGGCGCGCATGATAACGGAAGACACGCGGGGCATCCTCGCCGAGGAGACGCGCAGGCAGGTGCTCCTTTCATCGATAGAGAGGCTGGAGAAGAAGGTCAAGTGAAGTCCCGTACGTCTGGAAATACGGTCAAATATGGCAGGGTGTCCGGGAGGCTAGATCCGCATGCGCCAACCTAGTGCCGTGCTCATGTCGGAACTCTTCGAGCTCGTCAAGCTCAAGGCGCACCTGAACTTCGTCGAGATCTCCACAGAGGAGATAGCCGCCCGCACGGGGCACAGCCAGCAGGCGGCCTCCCAGCACCTCCAGAAGCTGGAGAAGATGGGGCTCATAGAGAGGCGGAGGACGGGACTGCGCTTCGCGGTAAAGCTGACCCCCAAAGGCCTCGACATAGTCAACTCGGAATACGTCCAGCTCAAGACGGCGGTCGAGGGTAAGACCGAGAAGATGGTCTTCCGCGGGACGCTCTTCCAGGGCCTCGGCGAAGGCGGCTACTACGTCGGCCTGGAAGGCTACAAGCGCCAGTTCTCCAAGGTGCTCGGGTTCGACGCGTTCCCCGGGACGCTCAACCTCAAGCTCGAGTCCCCCCTGCAGATGGAGCAGAAGAGGGAGCTGCGCTCCAATCCCGGGCTCAAGATAGAGGGGTTCGCGAACGGCAAGCGCACCTACGGCGGCGCCAGGTGCTACAGGGCGACCGTGAACTCACAGTACCCTGCGGCCGTGCTGGTGATCGACAGGACGCACTACGACGACAGCGTCATGGAGATAATCTCGCCCGTGAACTTCAGGAAGGAACTGGGCCTCAAGAACGGAGACGAGGTCGTGGTTACCGTGACGACCTAGAGGGCGTTAACTATCTTCGACGTCTTCACGTCTGGCAGCGGTGTGCTGAGCCTCACCACGCTGAGCAGCAGGCCTCTGCGCCGCGCCTCGGCCTCGATATCAGCGGGATTGTGTATCTGGTCGTACCCCAGGGCGACGACATCAGGGCGGACCTTCTCGAGCGTGTCGTAGATGCTCCCCGTCCCTCCCGCAAGGGAGACGTCCACGCCCCTGACCGCCGCGACGAGCTTCACCCTCCAATCCTGCGTCGTGACCGGCTCCCTTCCCTTGTTCTTCACGATGTTCTTGTCTGTCGCGACCACGACGACCAAGGTGTCCCCCAGCTTCTTCGCCTGCTCGATGGTGTGCAGGTGGCCCGGGTGGATTATCTCGAAGGCCCCCCCTATCATCACAACCCTGAGCTTCGACCTTCCCTCAGGCATCAGGGAGAGTCCGCCCTCGTCCACCGACACCAGGCCCAGGGCGACCACTGCCTGGAGCTCCTCGGCCGCCTCCGGACGGGACTCCCCAAGGAACTTTGCGACGGCGTCGACCGTCGAACGGCCTTCCAGGAGAGCCGTGGAATACACCGCCCTGAGGACGTCGAGTTCCTTCATGTTTCACCACTCCAGCTCGAGCTTTCCTGAGAACGTCAGCGAGTCTATGAGCCCCTCGGCATAGCCGATGCTCAACATGGCCAGCTCATCCTGTCCGTCGGCCAGGAACCTCTCCGCGTCCTTCGTGTACAGCTCGGCGTTCTCGAACACCTGCTCATACCCCTCCTTCAAGCTCGACCTGGCGGTCTCCAGGGCCTTCTTAGCCTTTTCAACATACTTGGGGATCAGCACCTGGGCGGTCCTCCGTACGTCCGAGGCGTTGTCGCGGACCTGCTGCTCCGCTATTCCCGCGACCGCTGCGAGCGCCTCCTTCTCGGTGAAGTGGAGCCGGCCCGGGACGATCGCTACGTGAGGAGGCTCCCCGTAGTCCAGGGTCACCAGCCCGTCGATGCTGCCTGCCCTGATGCTCTCCTGCGCCGTCCCCACCCTGCTCAGGATCACCAGGAACGTCTGCCCGCTCACGACCCCTCTCTTGTAGTTGGCCTCCGCCCTGAGGAGACCCTCCATGAGCGACTGCGGCGTGACGCCCTGCCCTCCCTCGACGTCATATTCCAGCAGGAGCAGCGAGTGGGACCCGTCCAGCAGGTTCTGGTGCACGCGCTTGTACACCTGCTCATGGTAGTTCTTGCTCTCCCTGGTGAACGTCACCGTCGCGCCGAACTTGTAGTAGTGCAGCCCGCTCGCGCTCGCCGCCGCCGTCGCGATCGTCGCGCCATGGATTATCTCGGTCCTTATCCCGCGGGAGATGGCCCTCACCATCAGGTCGCTGTGAGTGGTGGCTATCATGGGGTCTCCCTGAACCGCGAGGACCACCGTCCCGGCGGATGCTTCATCCAATATCGCCTTGCCGTCCTCCACGAAGCTCCTGTCCACGACGGTCAGCGTCCGCCCGGCTGCCCCTTCGACCTCGCTGAGGAGCCTCGGTGCGAAGGGCGTGGTGTAGTACTCGATGTATGCGGTGTCGGCTTCCCTGATAGCCTTGATGCCTCCTATGCTGACGCCCTGGTCGCCGAGTCCCAGACCGACGAAGGTCAGTTTAGTCAACTGTCAATCCTCAAGCCGCGAGTTGCGGGCCGCTTTATAATTCTCCATCGGGATTGTCGTGGGTCGGTCGTGGCGCTAAAATATTCTGGTGCGCTGTTCGACAGTTGAAGACACCTTCGGCCGTTAGTGATGACTTGGCAGAAGTGATTGGACTCCTTCTAGGCGATGGTTGCATGTCGCGTTACAGCTCCAGAGGTCACTCTATTTCAGCGGTAGTCTTTACGGCGTCGAAGCCCGAATTCAGTGTTCAACCTCGAAGGCCATCTTTTCCTTCGCAACGATGGAACGACTCGATATCATATCTACAGTAAGGACCTCCTGGATTATTTCGCGAGTCTTGGAATTCCCATCGGGAAGAAGAAAGACGCATTCATTCCTCCATGCATCTTCGAACAGGGAAAAATCATCCCTTTCCTCCGTGGTCTGTACCATGCTGAAGGATCCATCTATAGAAGATATTCTAAGAGATACAACAGACAAATCAAGGTCTATGACAATCTGCTCGTGATTCAAATCCGTATGAAACTAAGGACACTCATGCATCAGATTAGGCATGCACTCACGGGTCTTGGTGTGCGGTGCAACCGGATGATCGACAAGGATGGGGTCTACACACTTAGGATTACCAGCCAAGCAGAAATCAAGAGATTCTTAGCTCTCCTGCAACCAAGGTTGAAGATTCATCCGCGCCGATAAGCCTTTATCACATACCAAAACTGCTCGAACGGCAGGGCCCGTGGCTCAGCCAGGTTAGAGAGTGTAATCCTATATCGGCTGGCTCTTAACCAGCATGCCGAGGGTTCAAATCCCTCCGGGCCCGCTAACATCTGCCTCAAACGATCGGCTCCCTGAGTATCAGCTGGCATCCGACCCAAATAATCCTCGAATGGTAACGTCTATAAAATTCCGTCTTGCGGTCCGCGCAAAGGCGAAATCTAGATGACAGAGAAGGAACCGACGATTATAACAGGCGCGCGTGCCATGTCGAACAGCGACTGGTGGCCCGACCAGCTGAACCTGAAGGTGCTGCACCAGCACTCATCCCTGTCTGACCCGATGGGAAAGGGATTCAACTACGCCAGGGAGTTCAAGAGCCTCGACCTCGCGGCCGTCAAGAAGGACCTGCAGACGCTGATGACCGAGTCCCAGGACTGGTGGCCGGCAGACTTCGGCAACTATGGGCCCCTTATCATCCGCATGGCGTGGCACAGCGCAGGGACATACCGGAAGGGAGACGGGCGCGGCGGCGCAGGCAGCGGCCAGCAGCGGTTCGCGCCGCTCAACAGCTGGCCCGACAACGTGAACCTCGACAAGGCCCGCCGTCTGCTCTGGCCGGTCAAGCAGAAGTATGGGAGGAAGATCTCATGGGCAGACCTCATGGTTCTTGCGGGCAACGTCGCCCTGGAGTCGATGGGGGTCAAGACCTTTGGCTTCGCCGGCGGCCGCGAGGATGCCTGGGAGCCAGATGAAGACGTCTACTGGGGTCCTGAGAGAAAGTGGCTGGATGACAAACGCTACTCAGGCGACCGGGACCTCGAGAACCCGCTCGCTGCCGTGCAGATGGGGCTCATCTACGTCAACCCGGAGGGACCGAACGGCAGGCCCGATCCCGTCGCAGCGGCCCGGGATATCCGGGAGACGTTCGGGCGCATGTCAATGAACGACGAGGAGACGGTCGCACTTATCGCAGGCGGCCATGCCTTCGGCAAGACCCATGGTGCTGGCCCCGCTTCCAATGTCGGTCCTTCGCCGGAGGCGGCGGGCATCGAGGAACAAGGCCTCGGGTGGAGGAGCACCTTCGGTACCGGCAAGGGCGACGACGCGATCACCAGCGGCCTGGAGGTCACCTGGTCTGGCACCCCCACGAAGTGGGGAAACGAGTTCTTCAGGAGCCTCTTCGGTTACGAGTGGGAGCTGACGAAGAGCCCGGCCGGCGCGTACCAGTGGCAGCCGAAGGACGTGGAAGCTGCCGGTACGGTGCCGGACGCCCACGACTCAAGCAAGCGTCGCGCGCCGGGAATGCTGACGACGGACCTTGCCCTGAAGTTCGACCCTTCTTACGAGAAGATCTCGAGGCATTTCTACGAGAACCCGGACGAGTTCGCCGACGCTTTCGCCAGGGCGTGGTTCAAGCTCACGCACAGGGATATGGGTCCTCGCGCACGCTATCTCGGTCCCGAGGTCCCTGCAGAAGAGCTGATCTGGCAGGACCCGATCCCTCCTGTCGATCACAAGCTGATCGACGCGCAGGATGCCGCCTCTCTCAAGAGGAAGATCCTGGATTCGGGGTTATCGGTATCGCAGCTGGTCTCCACGGCCTGGGCGTCGGCGGCTACCTTCCGCGGTTCCGACAAGCGCGGCGGAGCCAACGGCGCGCGCATCCGCCTAGCCCCGCAAAAGGACTGGACGGTCAACGAGCCGGCCCAGCTGGAGGTCGTCCTCCGGACTCTCGCGAGGATCAGGGAGGATTTCAACATGGCGCGGTCGGACGGAAAGAGGGTCTCGCTGGCCGACCTGATCGTGCTGGGAGGATGTGCAGGGGTCGAGAAAGCTGCAAGGGAGGCCGGTCACGATGTGACCGTTCCATTCAGGCCGGGACGCATGGATGCGTCCCAAGAGCAGACAGATGTGGACTCGTTCGCCGTGCTGGAGCCCGTAGCGGACGGGTTCCGTAACTATCTCAGAACGAGATATGCCGTTCCGTCAGAGGTGCTCCTGATCGACCGGGCTCAGTTGCTCACGCTGACCGCTCCAGAGATGACCGTTCTCGTCGGCGGGATGCGCGTCCTGAACGTCAACGTCGGCCATAGCCGGAACGGCGTCTTCACAAAGCGGCCCGGGGTGCTTACCAACGACTTCTTCGTCAACCTGCTCGACATGGGCACGAAGTGGAGTCCAACCCTGAGCGACCCGGACGTGTTCGAGGGCCGGGACCGTGCCACGGGCGAACTCAAGTGGACGGGGACCCGCGTCGACCTGATTTTCGGCTCGAACTCCCAGCTGCGTGCCCTGGCTGAGGTATACGGATGCGAGGACTCGAAGGAGAAGTTCCTGAACGACTTCGTCGCTGCGTGGAGCAAGGTGATGGACCTTGATCGGTTCGACCTCGCGCCGTCATAGCGCCCTGACCTGAGGGACAGGCCATCGCCCCAAAAAGGGACGCAGCGTCCAGAACGCTTAAGCGTGGACTTTCCGTCTCCAACTGAAATGAGCCAGGCTCCGGAGAGTGTCGCGGACCGTTTCAACCGGATCTCCGACGTCTACGACGAAACCCGCGAGCCATTGTCCGAGGTCGCGCTCGACCGCGTCGCGGGGATCCTCTCGGAAGATGGCATCAGGAAAATCCTCGAGGCGGGAATAGGGACGGGCCGCATCGCGAAGCCACTCCAGGCGCGTGGGTTCGATATCGTCGGGGTCGACTTCTCCAAAGGGATGCTGGCCAGGGCCCGGAGGAAGGGGCTCGAGGACCTCGTGATGGGCGACGCCAACCACCTTCCTTTCGAGGACAAGGTTTTCGACGCCGCCCTTTTGGCTCACGTCCTGCACCTCCTCGAGGATCCGGTGGAGACGTTCGGCAAGCTCTCACGGGCCGCAAAGAAGGAGGTCGTCATCCTGGTGAGAAAGAGGAACGCTTCGGACGAGGGGGAGGCTTCGTCGTGGGGTGACCAGGCCGTCGCCATCCGTCAGGCACTCAAGGAGGCGGCCCGGGAAGTCGGGTACGCGATGCCGGAGCGGGTGGGCGATTGGCGCGGGAGGTTCGAGAAGGAGGTGGAGTTCCTCGAATCATACCCGCCGAGCGAACTCATCACGATCCAAGACGCAGACGTGGCGACGACCATGGGAGAACGTCTCGGGTTCTTCGAGAAGCGTGCCTACGGGAACATGGACGCCATCCCGGACGACGTCTTCAAGAAGGTCATCGAGAGGGTGAAGGCCAGGGTAGACCCGGCGCAAGAGATACGCTACCGCAGAGTCGAGCAGATGGCGATCTGGCGGTTCACAGGTTAGACGAGAAGCGATAAATCCGGAGGGCCTGAGATGGATGAGCCGTTGTACGACCTCTTGATCAAAGGTGGCCTCGTCCTCGACAGGGAGGGCGGGGTCGAGGACCACAAGGACGTCGCGGTCGCCGGCGGAAAGGTGGCGGCGGTAGAAAGCGGTATATCCGAGGGAAGCGCGAAGAAGACGATCGAAGCCAAGGGACGCATCGTGTCCCCGGGTCTCATCGACATCCACACGCACACCGCTTGGGAGATAGTCAGGCTGTGCGTCGACCCATACACGCGCTGCCTTCTCAGGGGGACGACGACCGTCCTCGATGCCGGTTCCACGGGCGAGCTCAACTTCCCTGGCTTCAAGAGCTACGTGATAGGACGCTCGAAGACGAGGATCAAGGCGCTCATCAACATCGAATCGCTCGGGATGATAGAGTTCGCCGACATCAAGCCCGGGAACACGGACCAAGAGTGGCCCTCGCTCATCACCCGGTCGAGGGAGAAGTATGCGGGGATGTTCATCAACGAACGTAACACGGAGGAGACGATCAGGCAGAACCGTGACGCCGTGATTGGTATCAAGTGGGCTCACCATGGAATCAAGGGCATGAAGAGGGCCCGAAACACGGCGGACGCGGCCGAGTGCAAGCTGATGATCGAGAACAGGTTCATGCCCCAGGCGGCGCGCTACGTCAAGAAGGGAGACATAGTCACCCACATCTTCCACAACTCGTTCAACCCGAATTCGGGCTACGTCGATGGCATCTACCAGAACGGGAAGATCCCAGAAGAGTTCTTCGCGATGATCAAGAAGGGTGTCGTGCTGGACGTCGGTCACGGACAGGGCAGCTTCTCATGGGAAGTGGGCGAATTCGCGTTCAAGGAGGGCATCCAGCCGACCACGATAAGCTCCGACCTCTGGTCGGGGAACGTCAACGGGCCGGTCTACGACCTGCCCACCGTGATGTCCAAGTTTCTCCATCTCGGCATGAGGCTAGAGGACGCCTTCGCAGCAACTACCTCCGTCCCTGCCTCGGTGGTCGGGATGAAGGGTAAAATCGGTACGCTCCAGCCTGGGTCCATCGCCGATATTGCCGTCTTCACGATGAAGGAAGGAAGCTTCTCGCTTGAGGATTGCTACGGAAAGACGAGGAAGGTCAGACACAGGCTGGTGCCGGTCCACGTCGTTCGCGCGGGGAAACTCGTCGTCGAGGACGGAGAGCCCGCCGGGGCGTGACCCTCTCCACTCAGCCTGCCGACTTTTCGAGCAGGAACCTCGAGACGCACGCGCCGTAGTTGCCCTTCAGTCCTCGATCGAGGTACCTGTAGCTCCTGATTACGTGTCTACAGTTTGGACTTCCGCAGCGGCAGTCCATAGCAAAACCATCCCATCCCACGTTCGTGGAGTAGTCGAACGTGACCTCCTCGCCCTTCTCTATCGTCCTCAGAGCGACGATCCTGGTCCTTCCCATTATCACACAGTTCGGGGCACACGAGTGGTTGAGATACCAGCCGAAAGACCCCTGCGGGGGAAGGACGTACCGGTCATAGTCGACCTGAAAGGCGTACTGCCATGCTTCCTTTGGGATGTCCCATATCCACTTCTCCTCGCCTGCGTAGTCGACGACAAGCTCTCCGGGCAGGAGCCTCTCAGCAGCGAAGACTCCCTTTCCCTTCTGACCTGCGTCTCCGATCCTGAGCTTGTCCGCCAACGGCCTTCGCCGACCCGACCCGGCTTAAAACTCCCGGGAAACGCTTAAAACCTGTCTGGATAATCCAGCCAAGTGTGGTAACCTCCTCTCGGACGCTTACTGTCGTGATTGTAATCCTCGTCGCTGCCTTGCTCGTTACCGCGACGTTCGCTGCCTATTATCTCGTACAGTACCAGCAGGCCGAGAACAACGCTAACGCGTACGAGTCTGAGCTGAAGACTGCGCAGCCGACGCAAGAGATCAACTTTCTCCTTGATTTCGGGAACGGGTCCAGCTTCTGGACCAACACGACGGTGCCAACCGGCACGAACGGCTACATAGCGACTGTAATCATCACCCATGGCGTCGTCAACGCAACATGGTATGCAGCCCCATATAACGAACACTTTGTTAACGGAATTGATAACGTGCAGAACTCCGCTACGCAGTCCTGGTTCCTCTGGACTTACAATAGCACTGCGAGGTGGCAGGTCGCACAGGTTGGTGCGGACGACCTCACAGTCACCAACGGCTCTATCTTCGCATGGACCTACTGCAGCTTCAACCCAACCACTTATGCTCCTTCCTGCACTCCATAAGGCGAAAAAGGAAAAATATCCACACCCGCAATCAGCCGTCAATGGTCTTGGATAGCCTTCGAGAGGTCACGTTTGCGGATTATAGGGGCCCTCGGGCGGTTTTCACGCAGGCGGATGTCCTCAAGGCTGTCCTTGCGATCGGCGAATCCGGTAGTGTGGGAAGAGGAAAGCTGGGTACCGTCACGGGTCTCGGGCAGGGCGAGGTCAGGACGCTCATCAAGAGGCTGAAGGACAACCAACTGATTGTGATTGAGGCCGATGGATGCAGGCTCAGTGCCAAGGGCCAGAAGGACTACGCCGACCTCTCTTCCCTCTTGCCCTGGTCTGGTCCCGTCAAGGCCAAGACACTCGCTCTGGGGGAACACTGCTGGGCTGTGCTCATAAAGCGTGCCGCAAAGGGGGTTCGTTATGGCATAGAGCAGCGCGACGCGGCGATAAAGGCCGGCGCAGACGGCGCATTCACATCCGTCTTCCGGTCAGGGAAGTTCACCATCCCCGGGGAAGGTACCGACTGCGAGAAGGACGGACCGAGCGAACCCTGGATCACGGTCCGTAAAGCGCAGCCGCACGACGGCGACGTCATAGTGGTCACGGGGTCCCGAAGCGACTCTGACTCTGAAAACGGCGCACTCGCTGCAGTACTAACCCTCGTCTGACCTCAGTTTAGGTTATAACACTCCCGATCGAGTCGGGCGGCGTGTATACGAGCACCGTCGTCGATGACGAGAAGCACTGCCTGGAAGTGATGAGGCAGATGGAAGACGAGTATGAAAGGAAAAACGAGAGGTTCTTCGTGGATGTCCTGAAGAGCGAGCCAAGTCTGGTCCTGCGCGTCCACGCGGTGACCATTCTCGCCGAGATAGGAACAGAGCTCTCCGTCCCCACCCTGTCAGACGTCGTCCTCAACGACCCGGACCCCCTCGTGAGGCACGAAGCCGGCTTCACGCTCGGTCAGATGGGGCTCGCCTCCGGCGTCCCCGCTCTTGAGGAGGCCGTGAAGCACGACAAAGAGGCTATTGTCAGGCACGAGACGGCCGCCGCGCTCGGCTCGATAGGGAACCAGTCGGCCCGCGCCACGCTCGAGGCTGCGCTCAAAGATGATGACGAGCTCGTGAGGAATTCCGCCGCGGCGTCGCTGTTCAACCTGAAGTTTCTCAGACTGTATTCGGTCGGTGCTACAGCCCGGGACAGGATGCCGAGACCCTAGTCGCCAGCCGCTTTGTACAGGCCACCCTTGGCGTCGACCTTGGCGAGCGCGTCTTCGATGCCCTCGTAGGGCATGACCGTCCCGTTCTTGATAGCGTTCTCCCATAGTTCGATGTAGACCTCTAGCGCCTCCTTCACCTCTGGTGGTTTCTCCTTTCTGTTCTGCCTGAGCTCTTTGAGGTACTCCTCGACGGTCTTGATGGCCCGGGTCAAGCTGTATCTTTGAGCGCAGGCGGCCTATTAAGCGCAGACTAGGTCCGTTTGAGCCTTGCGCCCGTGCCCACGGTCGACAGGAGGACGCGGTAGCCCATCTTGGAGATGGCCCTTTTGACCTTGTCCTCGTCCTCCTCGCTCGTGTTGATGAAGACGGACGGCCCAGTCTGCATCGAGAAGTAGGCCTCGACGCTGTTCGACCTCAGCTCCCTGACCTTGGTTATCACCCGGATCGTGTCGGGGCTCATCACGACGAGATGGTTCTTACCGGTCATCGTCACGCTGTGCAGCTCCATGGTATCCTGCTCCACGAGGTCCCCGAGCCTCTTTAGGTCACCGCCCCGTATGGCTTTCTCTACCTGGTCGCACCTCTTCGAAGCGCTCTCAACCCTTGCCCTGAAGAACGGTGACGACTCGACCTCCTCGTGTGCCATCTCCGTCCTCACGCTCGAGGGCAACGGCACTATCACCGTCCTCAGGGGAAGGTCTTTCTCATCGGCGAACTTCTCCGCATACGTATCCTCATCGCCCTTCCCAGCGTAGAGCCGTGAGAAGCCCCCCACCATCGTCCTCGAGGCAGATGCAGCGAAGAGCCGGGAGACCCTAGAGAGGTCCTTCAGGTCCGGGCCTCGCTTGTTGACCACGTGGTCGATCGCGAACGTCAGTGCGGCGCCGGCCGAAGACGAGAACCCGAGCCCCTTTCCGTCTACGCCTGGCATGTTCTTCGACTCGATCCTGAGCCGCAGGTCCTCGAAGCTCTTGCCGGCCAGTCTCCTCGAGACTGGTTGCAGTCGGCGTAGCGCATCTTCGTTCTCTTTCCCCTCCACCAGCAGCGCGCCCTCCTCTCCCTCTGTCACCTTCACCTCGGAGTAGAGCGGTGTAGTGTTGACCGATATGCTGTCATGGTATGGGATCCGGAGCTTCCAGTCCTTCATCCCGTGATACTTCACGAGGGCCTGCATCGTGTTGGCGACTACGGTGAAGGGCATATCACGTCGCGACCTCTATCTTCAGCAGACCCTTCGTCTCCGCTCTCCTCAGGCTCTCCACCATCCGCCGGGGGATGTCCTTGGCGGCGGCGTCTGCATTGAGCGCCAGCGTGCGCGGGGAGACGAACGTGCTCTTCCTGATGACCATCTCTTCGTGGCTCTCCAGCGTGAGGGCTGACCCTCCGGTGGCCTTGACGGTGAAGCTGTGCGGAGGAACGTCGATCGTCAGGACGACACGGGAACTGTCGCTCGCGATCGCTTCCCTGAGCGACGCGGAAAGGTCTGCGAGTCCTTTGTCGGCCCTGACCCCGATTATACAATCCCCGTTTATCGTGAGGTGGGGGTCCTTCGTCACCTCTATCGTGGTCGGGTGCAGCGACCTCACCATCGGATGCCCGTAGAACTCCACCTGGTCCACGTAAGTAGCCACGGTCAGCCGTGCGCCCATGACCGTTAATAACGTTGGAATCTCCATGGATTTATACGGGCGGGGCTGACGCAACTCTGCCTTGTCCAGCGAGTATGAGCAGCTACTCGGCAAAATGCTGGAGGAGAGGAAGACCAAGCTCGCCCAGCTGAGCTCACAGAAGGGCAAGGCGAAGAAGGCCGACGAGCTACGCTCGGAGATACGCTATATCGAGGTCGAGCTGGCGCATTACCAGAACGCCCTGAAGCTCTTCCGGTCGCATTCGACGACCAAGGTCGGCAGATGGGGCAGACCAGAGGTCGAAGAGGGCCGTGCGGGGAACCACTGAACCGGCCGTGTCTATCACAACTTAAATATCATCAGGAGCTGTCGGGATTCCGAAAATTTTCATGGAGAGGCCATCATGTCGGCGGTACCCGCTCGGACCTGCCAGGCGGTACTGTAGTGACCGTTCTCTTCATGGTCGTCCTTCAGGGCAGTAAATAGAATGAAAACAACATATAGAATGGACAGGGAAAAAGCCAAGGAACTTCTGACGCAGATAGAGACAGCTGCATCGGCTGGGAAACCATCGGAGGTCAGGCAGAAGGTAGTAAAGATCCTGAACGGGATACCCACCTACAACTGGGTGGGGATATACCTCGTAAAGGGGCACGACCTTCACCTAGATTCATGGTCCGGCCCGGCTGCAACCGTGCACACGGTGATACCCGTCGGAAAGGGCGTCTGCGGGTTCGCGGCGAAGTCCGGGAGGACGGAGATAGTCTCAGATGTTAGTAAGGACCCAAGATACCTGGAATGTTTCGCCAACACGAGGTCCGAGATTGTCGTGCCGATACACCACGAAGGGAACGTTGTGGGCGAAATCGACATAGACAGCGACGAGCTGAACGCACACTCCTCCATGGACAGGGAGGTCCTGGAGGCGGTAGCCTCGAAGATATCCCGGTTCTGCGCGTGAATCAGGAATCCGGCAGTTTGTCCACGAGCTTGATCATCTCGGCGTAGTGATGCGCGATGATGCTTGACCCAGCGGGGCCCATCATCGACTCCGCGTTTGCCTTGCACTGACTTATCGCCGTGACGATGCCTGTCTTGGTGGGTTTGTCGAAGCTCACTCCGCAGTTCTGGAAGACCCCCTGGACGAACTGCTGGACCTGGGCGCGTATCTGGGCGTCCGTCGCGGGCTGATGCAGCACCTCCATGAACTCTTTGTTGGCGCTCTCGAAGCACTTGAGCAGCTCGTCCCTTACGAGAACCGGTGTGACCCTGTCGGCCGGGATGTTGGGTGCCGTATACCCTGTCATGGCCCCTAGCCGCTCTCTGCGTTTATTTAATTCCGGCTGTATATTTTATTCTGACCTGATTATTCCGATAATCATGTCACCCTATAACCTAAGTTATATGTTTAAATAATGAGGAGGATGGTCGCGGCTCGACGCTCATGGCGACTCTGGAAATCAAGGACCTTCACGCCCAGGTCGAAGGCCGGGAGATACTGAAAGGCGTCAACCTCACGATCAAACAGGGCGAGGTGCACGCGCTCATGGGGCCCAACGGCTCAGGCAAGAGCACTCTCGCCTACACGCTCCTCGGGCACCCCAAGTACAAGGTGACGAGCGGGGATATCCTGATAGACGGACAGAGCATGGTAACCCTTCCGCCTGATAAACGGGCAAGAGCGGGCCTGTTCCTTGCCTTCCAGTACCCTGTCACCGTCCCAGGTGTGACAATGTTCTCTTTCCTCAGAGCCGCTTACAACTCCGTCCACACTGATGAGAAGAACCAGCCGCCGACGCTCTTCGAGTTCCGTGAGGCCATGAACGAGAAGATGAAGCTCCTGGGGGTCGACGAGTCGTTCATGAACCGCTACCTGAACGAAGGGTTCTCCGGAGGCGAGAAGAAGCGCGCAGAGATACTCCAGCTCGCGCTGCTCCGCCCGAAGTTCGCCGTCCTCGACGAGACGGACTCTGGTCTTGACATCGACGCTCTCAAGACCGTCGCCGAAGGAGTGACAAAGATTGCCGGAGCCGACCTTGGGGTCCTGATAATCACACACTACCAGCGCATCCTGAAATATGTCAAACCCACCTATGTTCACGTGCTCTACGAAGGCAAGATAACTGCCTCCGGGGGAGAAGACCTCTCGCTCAAGCTTGAGGAGAAGGGGTATGGCTGGCTGAAGGAACAGGCGGGTATCGTGGCCTGAGTTCTGTGTAGCCCAGTCCGCTCTCTCAATTTTAGGGCTGCGGACCTTCGTCCGACAGCTCGCCCATCGGTTCTGGTAACTCAAAGGGTCATGCTCGCGACTGTTAACTCTCGGGTCATGCGCACAGCACGGGACCGTTATGGTAACCGATAGGCGCGAACTGGACAGGATAGCTGCTCGAAGGGACCACATCGAGGCCAAAGTCCCAGGTGACGCCCCTCATGAAAATGGGGGATAGTACGAACGATGGCGATGCAAGGACTAGAACAAGCGGGCAACTCTGATTCAGAACGCCTCCACGGGCAATCCACCGAAACTTTACAGGACAAAAGCCGCAGAAATCCACCGGAGACTGACCAGCACCGTAGCGTGAAATATTTTTATAGTATAACGTAAGTAATAACCTGAGCTACGATGACATCCGCCGCAGAGATCGTAACAGATGATTACAAGTCGAAGTACGGCTTCGCAGACTCGACAGGATATTTGGACCAGAGACTCAAGGGGCTCAACGAGGACGTCGTCAAGGAGATTTCCCGTATTCGTGACGAGCCAGGGTGGATGGAGGAGTTCAGACTTAGGGCGCTGAAGAACTTCCTCGCCCGGCCCGTCCCCACGTGGGGAGTCGACCTGTCGCCGATAAAGTTCGACGACTTTTACTATTATGCGCAGCCTGCAAAGGACACCGCCAAGAAGTGGGAGGACGTTCCTCTCGAGATAAGGAACACGTTCGAGAAACTGGGGATCCCCGAGGCCGAGCGCAAATTCCTGGCGGGCGTCGGTGCCGTCTATGAGAGCCAGGAGGTCTACAACAGCCTCCAGAAGGACCTGCAGAAGCAGGGGGTGATATTCACGAGCGTGGGGAACGCGGTCAAGGAGTATCCCGACCTGGTCAAGAAGTACATCGGCAAGATCGTCCCCCCCAGCGACAACAAGTTCGCCGCGCTTAACAGCGCGGTGTGGAGCGACGGTCCGTTCATCTACGTCCCAGAGGGCGTCAAGATCACGATGCCGCTCCAGTCGTACTTCAGGATCAACGCCCAGGGCATGGGCCAGTTCGAGAGGACGCTCATAGTCGCAGAGCCCAACAGCGAGGTCCACTACATAGAGGGCTGCACCGCTGCCATGTACCAGAAATCGATGCTTCATGCCGCGGTGGTCGAGCTGCTTGCGAGGAAGGGCGCCAAGATAAGGTACATCACGATACAGAACTGGAGCAAGAACGTCTACAACCTGGTCACAAAGCGCGCCCACGCCTATGAAGACGCCAGCGTCACATGGCTGAACGGAGAGGTAGGATCAGGCCGTAACATGAAGTACCCGTCGATCTACCTGCTCGGAAAGAACGCGAACGCCGAAATCCTCTCGATGGCGTATGCCGGGAATAACCAGATACAGGACACGGGGGGTAAGGTAATCCACCTGGCGTCGGACACTTCCTCGAAGATAATCTCCAAGTCCGTCTCGAAGGATGGAGGGGTCGCCATCTACAGGGGATTGCTCCACATCGCGCGGGGCGCGCACAACGTGAAGTCGACGGTCAGGTGCGACGCGCTCCTGATGGACGAGCAGTCGAAGACGTCGACCTTCCCGTACATGGAGGTGATGGCGGACGACGCGACAGTGACACACGAGGCAAGCGTTGGGAAGGTCGGCGAGGATCAGCTCTTCTATCTCATGGCGAGAGGTATCAGTGAGAGGGACGCGCTCAGCATGATAGTCAACGGCTTCGTCGAGCCGTTCACCAAGGAACTCCCGATGACCTACGCCATCGAGCTGAACAGGCTGATGGCGCTCGAGATGACCGGGGCAGTAGGCTAGCTGCCGGCCGGGGTGTCCTCATGGCGCTTCAACCAGTAGGCGCTTTCACCGACGAAAAGGTCGAAGCGCTCGTCTCAGCTTTCGGCGAACCCTCGTGGCTCCGCGACTTCCGCCTCGAGTCACTGAAGGAATTCCAGAAGCTCCCTCTTGAGATATCGCCGCTCTACACCAAGTACGCAGGGATCTCCGCGTTCGACCCGGCCAAGTTCCCCGTCGAGCCGCCGACCGAGAAGATAGACCTCAGGTCCCACTACGGGGGTTATCTGACGGGCAGGGAGACCAACATCATCCTTCAGGGCAACTCCACCACCATCCATGTGGACCTCGACGAGGCCCTGGCTGACAGTGGCCTGGAGGTACTCAGCATACACGAGGCCCTTTCCAAGAAGGAGGGTGTGCTGAAGGGGATTTTCCAGGACAAGCTCGTGAAGTCCAGCGGAGAGAAGTACGCCGCGTTCAACAACGCGTTCTTCAACTCGGGGACCTTCATCCACGTCCCTGAAGGAGTCGAGATAGGCTCACCGCTGAGGAAGATCCTTCTGGTAAGGAACCCCCAGACAAGCATCATCGATCAGACGGTCATACTCGCTGAAGATGCCTCGAAGCTGAACTTCCTCGAAGAGCTCTACACCAGTGCTAGTGAGGCTCCCTATCTCAGCAGCAACATCCTCGAAGTAAGGGCCGCGGCATCCTCGCACGTGGACGCGAGCAGCCTGCAGCTCCTCGATGACAGGGCCACATACCTCACCAACAAAGAGGTCGGAGCGGCAAACGATTCGCACGTGAACATCACCTCGATCCTGCTGGGGTCACAGATATCCCGCTCCAGGCTAAACTTCGACCTCAACGGCCGCGGGGCGACCACGGAGGGATTCGAGGTCTTCTTCTGCAACGGAAAGCAACGGTACGACATGGAGTCCAACCTCTACCACAACTCCCCTGACACCACCGCAGCGCTCCACGCGCGAGGCGTGCTCAAGGACGAGTCTCAGTCGATATTCAAGGGAATGATCAAGATCAGCCACTCTGCGAAGAACTCGAACTCGTATCTCGCTCATCACGCGATGCTGCTGGACAAGGGGGCCAGGTCGGACGGCATACCAGGCCTCGACATAGACACGAACGAGGTCAAGGCGACCCACTCCGCCTCCGTGGCCCAGGTCGACGACGAGCAGGTCTTCTATCTCATGGCCCGGGGACTATCTCCTGATGAGGCAAAGAAGATGATAGTCATCGGCTTCTTCGAGCCGGTGCTCTCGCGCATCCCAGTCGAGATGGCCCGCGAGGGAGCGAAGTTCATCATCGAGGGAAAGTGGTACGGGGAACGCAGACGCCTCATAGACAGACAGGAGCTGATGGCCATCACGGGCGAGGCGCCCGTCGAGGTCAAGCACGGCAGTGACGTCTTCGAGAGGCACTACAAGTACAGGACGTGACAGACACGGATCTACATCCCGCGCTGCCGGTGTCAAAAATCCCTGTCGGGGGGATGGTGGGCGTCGAGGTCGCTGGCAGGAAGCTACTCCTCTCGAACATAGATGGACGGATTTACGCCGTGAGCGGTGTCTGCACCCACGAGGAGTTCGACCTGGCAGACGGGATAGTCATCGAGGACGCCGTGACGTGCCCACTTCATCTCTCACAGTTCGATCTGAGGACGGGACAGGTCTACAACCCTCCTGCGACGGAACCACTCAGGGTGTTTAACGTTAAAATAGACGGAGACACGGTTTTCGTAGAGGTCTAGCTGATGGGTGATTACCTTTGTTGAAGTCGCAGCCGCTCGAGATAGAACGCATCAGAGCCGACTTCCCCATCCTGAAAAAGAGGGTCCACGGCAAGAAGCTTGTATACCTTGACAACGCCGCGACGACTCAAAAACCGCGCTCCGTGGTCGAAGCGATAGGGAACTATTACACCAAGCACAACGCGAATCCTCACCGTGGCGTCCACCAGCTCAGCATAGAGGCGACCGAAGTATTCGACGGGTCGAGGAAGAAGATAGGGGCGTTCGTGGGCGCTACGGACTACGACGAAGTGATATTCACCGCCGGGGCGACCGAATCGCTGAACCTCGTACGCTACGGATGGGGCAGCCCGAACGTCGCGGAGGACGACCTCATCGTCCTTACCATGATGGAGCACCACAGCAACATAGTGCCGTGGCAGCTTCTCGCGGCGGAGAAGGGCGCCCGCATAGAGTTCGTCAGGCTGACCGGAAACGGCAGGCTCGACATGGAGCACTTCGAAGAGCTGATGGAGCAGTCCCCCGCGCTGGTGGCCTTCACCCAGTGCTCCAATGTCCTCGGGACGATCAACGACACGAAGGAGCTCTGCGCGCGAGCCAGGCAGGCGGGTGCTACCACTGTCGTGGACGCGGCGCAGTCAGTTCCACATATGGCGGTCGACGTAAAGGAGATGGGCTGTGACTTCCTCGCCTTCTCCGGGCACAAGATGCTCGGACCGATGGGTATCGGTATACTCTACGGCAGGAAGGAGAAGCTCCAGGAGATGCAGCCCTTCAAGAGCGGCGGCGACATGATCAAGGAGGTCCACACGACGGGCGCAAGATGGAACGACCTGCCCTACAAGTTCGAGGCCGGCACACAGAACGTCGAGGGTGTCGTGGGCCTGAGCGCGGCCGTCGACTACCTCCAGGCCCTGGGGATGGACAGCGTGAGGGAGCACGAGAGGGAGCTGGTCTCCTATGCCCTCGGACGGATGAACGACGCTCCAGGAGTCACCATATACGGCCCCCAGGATCCGTCGGAACGTGGCGGTGTGATATCGTTCAACCTCGGCGACATACATCCGCACGACATCGCCTCGATCCTCGACGAAGAGGGTGTCGCGGTCAGGTCGGGTCACCACTGCGCGCAGCCCCTCATGGAGTCGCTCGGGATACCGGCAGCCACCAGGGCGAGCTTCTATGTCTACAACACAAGGGAGGAGGTCGACGCGCTGATGGATGCTCTGGCCAAGGCGAGGAGGATATTCTGCATATGAGCAGCAGCGACATCTACAGGGAACTCATACTGGATTACTACAGGAACCCGAGAAACTTCGGGAAGCTGGACCCCCGCGACATCGACGCCAGGGACTCCAATCCGTTGTGCGGCGACGAGGTCGAGATCCAGATCAAGGTCTCCGCCGACAACAAGATTGGCGAGATCAAGTTCTTGGGGAAGGGATGTGCCATCAGCCAGGCGTCGGCGTCGATGCTGACGGAGCTTGCCAAGGGAAAGCCACTCGAATGGGCCAAGGAGCTCTCCAAGGAGGACATACTGAAGATGCTCGGGACATCTGACCTTGGACCGGCACGAATCAAGTGCGCGTTGCTTTCGATGAAGGTCCTCAAGAGCGGCGTCTACGAGTACCTCGGTGCCAGCATGGCCGACACTGTCGACCACTGAACTGCAGGTTCACGTTTAATTAGCGATGTGCGCGACCCTTCACAACGGCCAGTGAGCCGATGAGCCGAAAATACCTCTTCCCATATGAGCTCATAGAGCTGAACTGGAGGTTCTGGTCTTTTATCGCGCTGCTCGCGGCCGGCGGTACCCTCGCGCTGCTCTACCCTGTGCCCGAGCTCAACGGCTACATCGACCCGCTTTACAGCCCCACCGTCCTGATACTCCCGATACCCACCCTCTTCCGGCTGAGCTGCTACGCCTACAGGAAGGACTACCACAGACACATCTTCAACCATCCTCTCGGATGCAGGAACACCCAGAGGGGCGAGAAGCACACCGAACCGTACACTGGTGAGAGAAACGCAGTATTCCAGTTCTGGAATCTTCACCGCTATTTCCTGTACGCGGGAATCGCGCTGCTCCCGTTCTTCTACTACGACTTCTATCACTCGCTGGTCTATTCGGGGTCCTTCGAGCTGAGACTCGGAAGCCTTGTCCTCCTGGCGAACGCCCTCGCGCTGACTGCTTGGGTCTTCTCATGCCACGCGTTCCGCCACATCATAGGGGGGAACATCGACTGCTACTCATGTGTCTACGGAGGCGGCGCGCGCAGGAAGGTCTGGAGCGTGCAGAGCTGGTGGAACGCACACCATGAGGATGCCGCCTGGATCAGCCTCCTCGTCTTCATCTCGACCGACCTCTACCTGCGAGGGCTCAGCGCCGGGCTCCCTATCGACTTTAGGTTCTAGGTGAAGAAGATGCATCACGAACCCAGACACAGCCTCCCGAAAGCCCTCAGGTACCCGCTCTTCATGGTGGGGCTTCTGGTACTGATAGTGGGCGAGTACTCCGCTCAGGAGGCGGGTGCGCCCGAAGACGCACGGGTCGTCATCGCGCTCCTCTCGATGCTCTTCATGATCCTCTCGGTCGCCCTCAGATAGTCTGGCTACCTGCTACCGCGGAGCTTCCTGTACGCCCAGACGAGGGGGTCGTAGTGACGGTCGACCACTCTCTCTTTCTCGGGGATTATCGCGTCGTCGGTGATGATGATGTGCTCGGGGCAGATCTCCTGGCAGCACTTGGTTATGTTGCAGTAGCCTAGTCCCGCCCTGTCCTTCAAAAAGTCCGAACGGTTGACGCCGTCCATCGGGTGCATGTCAAGCGAGGCCGCTTTCACAACCCACCTCGGCCCGATGTAGTCCGCCTTGTGCTCCCTGACGATGTGGCAGACGTCCTGGCACAGGAAGCACTCGATGCACTTCCTCAGCTCCCTGGAGCGCTCGACATCCTCCTGGTAGAACCTCCAGGGCTCTTTTGCGCCACTCTTCGGAGCGAACGGGGGGATCATCTTGGCTACATCCCAGTTCTCGGTTACATCCGTCGCGAGATCACGGACGAGCGGGAACGCCCTCATCGGCTCCACGGTGATCTCCCCATCGAACATGTCCACCGGCGTCTTGCACATCAGCCGGGGCACCTCGTTGATCTCTGCCGAGCACGAACCGCACCTGCCGGCTTTGCAGTTCCATCTCGCTGAGAGCGACGAGTCAAAGTGGCTCTGGATGTAGTGGATCGCGTTCAGCACCACCATACCCTCCTGGTACGGTACCGTGAAGCTGTCGTACCTATGGGCCGAGAGGTCGTTACCCATTCCTCTGAAGACGCGTAGCTTGACCTCGCGTCTCGTCTCAGTCTTGGTCTCGCTCATCTCGAATCTCTACTCCTTGATCAATACCGCGAGCTCCTTCGGGGGTCTCGGGACCGGGATGAGCTCTTGGACGTCGCGCCCGTCCTTCTCCTTCGATATTATGTTGACTAGCCAGTGCTCGTTGTCCTTGTCCGGGTAGTCGGAGCGGGTGTGTGCGCCCCTGCTCTCCTTCCTCGTCATCGCGGAACGCAGCATTATCTCGCAGTCAAGGACCATGTTCCAGACCTGGAGCGATTCGAACCATGACTGGTTGTAGGAGCGAGGCCCCTTCGCCTGCACGCGTTTGGCCCGCTGGCCGATAGCCGTTATCTCGAGCAGCCCCTTCTCCAGGTCGGTCTCGTTCCTCACTATGCCCATGTACTTCCACATCACTGCGGCGATCTCGGACTTGAGAGCGAAGGGGTTCTCCCCATCCGTGACCCCGAACGGACCAAGTATCCTTTTCGTCTCCTGTTCGACATCGTTCAGGTCCACCTGTCCTTGCTGTATCGTCTTGCAATACTCTGCAGCCGCCAAACCTGCCCTCCTCCCGAAGACGAGAATGTCGCCGAGCGAGTTACCTCCGAGCCTGTTGGCTCCGTGCAGCCCGCAGGCCACCTCTCCGGCCGCGTAGAGTCCGACCACGTTCGTCCCCGCGGTCTCGGGCTGGACTCTCACGCCTCCCATCTGGTAGTGTACAGTGGGCGCGACTTCCATCTTCTGCTTGGTGATGTCGACTCCGGCGAACTCGAGGAACTGGGAGTACATGCTCGGCAGCTTCTTCTTGATGT